>JAAYHZ010000174.1 GCA_012744235.1 Clostridiaceae bacterium | reverse complement strand
CTGTAGTCCATTTTATAGATTTGGTCCCCGGACAATATCAATACGTACTTGGGCTTGTAGCTGTCCACAAATTCGATATTTTGGTAAATGGCATTGGCGGTTCCGGAATACCACTCGCCGATTTCTTGTTTTGCGTAAGGGGGAAGGATGGTGACACCGCCGTTTAATCGGTCCAAATCCCAAGGCTGCCCGATACCGATGTAGGTATTCAGCTTCAAAGGCCGGTATTGGGTTAAAACTCCCACCGTATCGATACCGGAGTTGGTGCAGTTACTCAAGGGAAAATCGATGATGCGATATTTCCCTCCGAAGGGAACGGCCGGTTTGGCAATTTTTTTCGTCAATACGCCCAGGCGGCTTCCCTGCCCGCCTGCTAACAGCATGGCAACACACTCTTTCTCCATCATCATATTCCATTCTCCTCGCTTCGTTCTTTTTTACGCAGTTTATCGCCCGTCTCGCAATCTTCCTCAGGTTTATAATACACAGCGGCCAAAGGGGGTATCGTAATGGCGACGGACTGCTTGAATTGATGCCAAGGTATATCCTCCGGCACAATCAATCGTCCGTCGACGACCCCGGATCCTCCGTATTTTTCATCGTCGCTGTTCAAGAATTCTCTGTAACCGGACGCGGCAGGTACGCCGATTCGATAGTTTTCTCGGGGAACCGGCGTAAAATTGACCACGATAATCATAAAACCCTTGGGGTTTTTTCCTTTGCGAATGAAGGACAAAACGCTTTGGTTGTAGTCATTCGGATCGATCCATTCGAATCCTTCCCAACCGTGGTCGTTTTCCCACAAACAAGGCTGACCGATATATATATGATTCAAATCCTTTACATATTCATGCAATTTTCGATGAGATTCATACAAAAGCAAATGCCAATCCAAACCGCTGTCGTATTTCCACTCGATAAACTGGCCGAACTCGCCGCCCATAAAAAGAAGCTTCTTTCCGGGGTGGGCCGTCATGTAGCCCAACAGGCACCGCAGTCCCGCAAACTTTTTCCAATAATCCCCGGGCATCTTGTCCAAAAGGGATTTCTTTCCGTGGACCGTCTCGTCGTGGGACAAAGGAAGAATAAAATTCTCGGAAAAAGCATACATCAAGGAAAAGGTGACCAAGTTGTGGTGCCATTTTCGATGAATCGGATCCATGGAAACGTATCGCAAAATATCGTTCATCCAGCCCATGTTCCACTTGTAGTTGAAGCCTAAGCCTCCTAAATACACCGGACGGCTGACCATAGGCCAGCTGCTCGATTCCTCGGCGATCATCAAAACATTCGGATACTTTTCATAAACCGTCCGGTTCATGTACCGTATAAATTCAATGGCTTCCAGGTTTTCGGGGCCGCCGTATCGATTGGGGACATAGTCTTCCCTACCGAAGTTTAAATAAAGCATGCTGGTTACGGCGTCCACCCGAAATCCGTCAATATGGAAATATTCCAACCAAAACATCAGGTTGGAAACCAAAAAGCTTCGCACTTCGTTTTTTCCGTAATCGAATATATGGGTTCCCCAGTGGGGATGCTCTCTTTTTTTCGGGTTCTCGTATTCATAAAGGCAGGTTCCGTCGAAAAAAGCCAAACCGTGGGCGTCCTTAGGAAAATGCCCGGGAACCCAATCCATGATAACCCCGATTCCCTTTTGGTGGCACCGGTCTACAAAATACATAAAATCTTTCGGGGTGCCGTATCGGCTTGTCGCCGAGTAATATCCGGTTACTTGGTAGCCCCAAGATTGGTCCAAAGGATGCTCCGCTATGGGAAGAAGCTCGATATGGGTATATCCCATATCAAGAACATAATCCGTAAGCTCCTCCGCCAATTGAACATAGGATAAAAAATCTCCTTGCTCGTTTCTTCGCCAAGAGCCCAAATGCACCTCATAGATGGATAAAGGCTTGTCATAAATCGGCGTTATGCTCCTTTTTTTCATCCATTCTTGATCGTGCCAGACGTATCCCTCCAAGTTATACACAATCGATGCGTTGTCAGGTCTACGCTCGGAATAGAAGGCGTACGGATCGGATTTTAAGAAGGTTCTCCCGTCCCGGGAGGTGACGGCGTATTTGTACGGCTCGTACTCGCCTACGCCTTCGACAAAAAGCTCCCAAATGCCGGAGCCCTTCACGTTTTCCATAACGTTGCAATCGACATTCCAACCGTTGAAATTTCCGACAACGCTGACCCTTTTTGCGTTTGGCGCCCAAACGCAAAAATAAGTTCCCTTGCGTCCGGCTACGGTTTCAAGTCGGGCTCCGAACATACGATAGCATTGATGATGGGTACCTTCTTTAAAAAGGTATATGGAATCATCGGATATCCTCTGCCATGCGGAAGCTTGCATCATAACGCCACTCCTTACCTTTAAGACAAGTATATCACAAGCCGTTCCGGCAATCCAACAAAAAGTATATGTTCAACAAAGATTTACCATATACCGAGATCTCCTAGTCGAAAGCAAGTCCTAAGTATCCGTTTTGAATTGTGCCGAAGGTCCGGTCCTTGGCCTTTGCCATTCCGAAGGGTCTTCCGTTATTCGGGTCTTCGCCGCTTCGGGAAGGCGTTCTTACGATGATTTCCGAGGCCTTCATAAAATCCGCAATTTCCCAAAGAGCGGCTATCTTCAAGGAATCCGGTACCAAAAGCTCTTTTACAAGGATTTGTTCCGAAGACGTTTTTTCTACGGCGGCACAGCCGATTATATCTTCGGTACGAAGCAAGAAGATGTCTCCTCCCGACAATAGGGAGATTTGCTTTTGGAACTCAATGTCTTCGTCAAAATATTGTATGAAAGGGATATCGGATAAAAGACGATTTCGAATTCGATTGTAGTCCTTTCCTTCTGCAGGCTGCATGAAAAGATCGGGGTTTTTGCAATTCTTCAAATCTTCCGATTTGACTTTTTCTTCGGAAATCGTAAAGCTTTCCGTGTAGCCTCGGTTTTTATAAAATTGAAAAAGAGAAGGCGTTGCCGGAACCAAAACCGAAAGAAAAGTCCCTTTTTCAAAAAAGTCGCGATTGACATAATCCATTAGCATCGTGGAAAAGCCTTTTCCCCTGTCTTCGGGATGCGTGGCCACGGCATAAAGCATCACGCCCTCCGCCGCCCCGTTTTTATCGTTATAAAGGACGGGAACGGCCGTTGTCATGGCCGCAATTTTTCCGTTTCGAGTCAGCACGTAGGTCCGGTCTTCTTTGTATTTATACTTAAAAAACAGATCAATGTAAGCCCGGTCGTCTCCGAAAGCGATCTCCCACAGATCCTTTAACCGGTCCGTTTCCTCTTTGCGGGATTTTCGACACAGGATTTGCTCGTCCATGATTATTTTATCAACTCCGCCCAACATTTTTCTTCCATCCGATCGGGGTAATAGGATTCCTTGGCTTTTCTCAATCCTTCGTCCCCCATATCCTCTTCCCGATTCATCAGTACAATGAAGGGATATTTTCCTTTTACGTATTCGGCAAACTCCCGATTGATCATGGAATATCCTCCCTCCACGTCCCTAAGCGCCTTTTCAACGTGAATGACGTAGGTATCGGAATTTAAGATTTCTCCGATGGTAAAGGCTACCACCTTTCCTTCCGCACGAATCAATGCTCCGTCAACCCCTAAATCCTTGTAATACTTGAAGTATCGACGGGTTGCGCAGTAGTCGTCCTGAAGCTCGCCGTTTTCCGCACAGCCGTTTTCTTTACACCACTGCTCGTTCATTTTGATACAATCTTCCATGTTCCGGTCGGAAAGGATTTCAAATTGCCAATTCGAATAGGTTCTTTTAAATTTGTTGATATGATTTCTTTTTGCATGAAGCTTCTTCCCCGACAGGGTTACCAGCTTGTCCAGCTCGTAGACGTAGTCGTAATAATCCCTCTCGTATTCAAACGTAAAACGTCCGGGATAGAGTTCTTCCGTCACTTTATGATCTTCCGGCGACAATGCGTAAAGGCGAAACTGATGCCCGTTATCGGCGGCATCTTGAATCATAAGGTCCAACACGGCCTTTATGTCTCCCTCGCCGACGGGAAAATAGTAGCCGGCTTGGTTTTCTTCAAACAATTTGACCACAAGAAACCCGTGGACCTCGGCTATTCGGTAATTGTTGATTTTTGCCCAAGTAAAAATGGTACTGAAATTGTAATGGCTGCCTCGTAAATTCGCCTTTCGGATGATCGGATCCGCCCACCTTTTATCTTCAATCTGTACTTCCTTAAAGTCAATCATAAAGTTGTAAAGCTCCTGTTCTTCTATTGTACTTTTCGTTTAATCTATTATAACATGATCCGTAAGAAGGGCAAATACACGAGAAAAAATATCATAAATTGTTGATTTTATTATAAAATATGGTTGATTTTTGTATTTATTTAGTTTATTATATTACTTGTCAGCGATATATAAAAACCAGGCATGACGCATATGGTGATGAATGGATTGTGTGAAAAGCCCGGAGTACTTTCCGGCCTTTTCATTTGCATTTGTTTTCAAGCGCTGCAATCAATATCTTTGATGGCGGATTGGTAAGCTTTTACAGTGTCGTCGTCACCGCATACGACAAAAACCTTTTCCAAGCACGTATACTCTTCCAAAAAATCCGATATTTCCAAAAGTGCAATTCTTGCCGCTCTTCGTAGAGGGTAATTCGAGCCGTCCTGTTCAAAGGAAGGAAACGCCACGGTTTTCAGACCGTTCTCCGCCGCCAGCTTCAGAATGTTTCGGTAGCATAACGCCAAAAGCCGGTCCTCGTCATGTTGGCCTCCTTTCCATTCCGGTCTTTTCGTACGGATGATATGCTTGACCGGTGCCGTTTCGCATTTTTCCAATACCGCTTGTCCTGCAGAGCGAATCGTATCGGATCCTCTGCCGGCAAGAACCACCGCATCTACCGGGATCCGCATAATGTCGCCTTGAATGATTCGTATGAGCCCCATTGTTCCGTCCTCCGTGATTGATATAGATATTATACAATATTTCCCATAAATTGGTGCAGCGGTATCAAATGGATGCTTTCTATTTTATATCCGAATATACGATACGTTATCGAAACGGTGCTCCCGATGAAGACCGGGACCCCGATATGGCAAAACGATGAATAGAAATTCTTAAATCGATTTGATATAATTTCCTAAGAATATGTTACATAACGACGGGTTGCGTGATCCGTAAAAGAAGATGCGTCTGGAACGAACTTGAGGAGGAAACCATGCAAAATATTCTTGAAAGGATGGCAAGAAAGCAGAAGGAAAATCTCGCTTTCAATATAGTGGCACTAGGCGACAGCGTTACAAACGGCGCGTTCGATTATGCTTATGACATGGATGCGGTGTGGCACAATCGTCTTAAAAAGATGCTGAACGGAATATTTCCGGAGCTTCGAATAAACATGATAAACAGCGGCATAAACGGTGACAACGCGGCGGGTGCGTACAAACGATTGGAAAGAGACGTGTTTGCATACAATCCCGACCTTGTAATCGTGTGTCTGGGGCTTAATAACATGGACACGCCTATCGAGGAGATGGAAGACGTATTCTCAAAAATTTTTTCGGAGCTTAAAGACAGGAACATTCCCGCCATTTACATGTCGCCGAATATGGTGGATAGCTATTGCAACGAAAAAGAAATCAACCGCTTGTTCGAAAGCCAATGGGCGATTGATTACGCCGAAAAGTTGGCTAAAAAGCAAACAAGCGGCGAGGTGGACAGGCTGTTTGAAGCGGCCATGCAAGCGGCAAGACAAAACGGTGCGGTCATATGCAATGCCTACAAAGCATGGAGAAACCTATCGGATGCGGGTACGGACACCACGAAATTACTTTCCAACCATATAAACCACCCCACAAGAGAAATGCACACCGTGTTCGCGGCCATGCTGCTGGTAACGATACTGATGGAAAATTAAACTTCCGAAGCGATTTCGGGATAAACGAGTTTCAAGCCGTATTTGCCATAAAAAAATGCTCCTCTTTTTTGAAAAAGGAGCATTTTTTCTATCTTACGGATTAAGCCGTTTCGATGCGGGCTTCTTTTTGAAGTCCCAGTTTTTCGATGGCTTGCTCTCTCATTTTGTACTTTAGGATCTTTCCTGCGGCGTTCATGGGGAATTCCGTTACAAAATCCACGTATCTCGGCGTTTTGTGTTTTGCCATATGGGTTCTTACATAGTCTTTGAGTTCATCCTCCGTCATGGTTTCGCCGTCTTTTAAGATTACGCAGGCCATGATTTCCTCTCCGTATTGCTTGTCGGGAACGCCGATAACTTGGACGTCCTTTACCTTCGGATGGGTGTAGATGAAATCTTCGATTTCCTTCGGGTAGATATTTTCTCCTCCTCGGATAATCATATCCTTGATTCGGCCCGTAATCTTGTAATAACCGTTTTTATCGCGGCGAGCCATATCGCCGGTGTGGAGCCATCCGTCCTTGTCAATGGCAACGGCCGTGGCTTCCGGCATTTTGTAATACCCTTTCATGATATTGTAGCCGCGAGCTACGAACTCGCCGTCCACACCGTCCGGCAAATCCTCTCCCGTAACCGGATCTACAATCTTGCATTCCACGCCGGGGAGCGCTCTTCCTACGGTGTTCACGCGAATCTCGATGGAGTCGTCTACGCGGCTTTGGGTACATCCGGGAGACGCTTCCGTTTGTCCGTATACGATGGTAATCTCCTTCATGTTCATTTTATCCAATACGTCCTGCATCACTTTAACGGGACAAGGACTTCCGGCCATGATTCCGGTTCTCATATAGGAGAAATCCGTCTTCTCGAAGTCCTCATGCTCCAGCATGGCAATGAACATGGTCGGCACGCCGTGGCAAGCGGTAATCTTCTCTTTGTTTATGGCATCCAAGGATAACTTCGGTGAGAAGTAGGGTAACGGTACCATGGTGGTTCCGTGGGTCATGGATGCGGTCATGGCAAGAACCATACCGAAGCAGTGGAACATGGGAACATGGATCAAAAGGCGGTCGGCAGTGGAAAAGTCCATGCAGTCCCCGATGGTTTTACCGTTGTTGACTACGTTGTAGTGGGTCAGCATGACGCCTTTGGGGAATCCCGTCGTTCCGGAGGTGTACTGAATGTTGCATACGTCGTGCTTATTAACAAACGCGGCACGGCGGTATACTTCTTCCACAGGCACTTTTTCCGCGTATTCCAATGCTTCTTCCCAGGTCAAGCAGCCCTTTACCTGACAGCCTACGGTTATGATGTTGCGCAAGAAAGGCAAACGTTTCGAACGCAAGGGTTTGCCGGGCTCGTTGTGCTCCAATTCCGGGCACAGCTCTTTCATAATTTCCACATAGTTCGAATCCTTGTATCCGTCCACCATTACCAAAGTATGGGTATCCGACTGACGCAAGAGATATTCGGCTTCGTAAATCTTGTATGCCGTATTTACCGTTACCAAAACGGCGCCGATTTTCACCGTAGCCCAGAAGGTAATAAACCATTGGGGTACGTTGGTAGCCCAAACGGCCACGTGGTCACGAGGCTTTACCCCTAACGCGATTAATGCGCGGGCAAAGGTGTCCACATCGTCTCGAAACTCCGAATAGGTTCGCGTATAGTCCAAAACCGTGTATTTGAACGCATATTGATCCGGAAACTCTTCCGCCACCCGATCCAACACTTGGGGGAAGGTCAGGTCGATCAGCTCGTCCTTCTTCCAAATGTATTTGCCGGTTTTGGTGTTATTGTCATACAATCCGCCGTGTCCCTTGGCCTTGCCTAAGTACCGGGCCATGAAGTTCACAAAATGAGGGAACACGATGCCGGGGTCTTCCAATTCGGGAGCCCAACGCTTGACCCATTCCAACGTAATATATCCTTCGTAGTTAATGGAATGTAAAGCGGCGACAATATCGTCCACGGGCAAATCGCCTTCGCCCATCATGCGGTATTTGACCTTGCCGTTTTCCAAAACCGAATCCTTGATATGTACATAATTAATGTAAGCGCCTAAGTTTTTGACGGTTTGGGCAGGCGTTTCTCCGGCAAAACGATAAGGATGGTGAACGTCCCACAAAGCGGCAACATAATCGCTGGCCACTTGATCCAAAAGCCGTTTCAAGCGCTCCGTATCGGTATAAACGCCGTTGGTTTCCACCAATAGCATCACGTTGTATTTTTCCGCAACGGGAGCTAACAGCTTCAATCCTTCAAGAACCGTTTGATCGTCGACGTCTCCTTCCGGGTGAGGCTCCAAGTCTCCCAGAACGCGAACGAACGATGCCCCTACCTTGGAGGCCAATCGGATATACTGAGAAATGACTTCCACATTCTCTTGCTCCCGGTCTTTGAATTTTAAGCAGCATCCGGAGGAAATACACGGAATCTCCAGTCGCAGCCGGGATAGATTCTTTACGGTTTGAGGTATTTCGTCTTCATGGAAAGGCTGTGCTCGGTCCGAATAAATATCTTTTCCCAGTCCACGAATTTCAATACCGTCGAAACCGATATCTTTGGCCATGGAATAAATATCGGGCCAACTGAATTCCGGACAACCTAACGTTGAAAATGCCAGTTTCATAAGTTTCGCCTATTCCTTTCTTTACCTTTCTATGGGTACCCTTTCAAAGGGCAGGTCCTGTCTTTTTATTTCTGCTATTGTAACAAATAAAGATGGGGTTCGCAAATACTTTTCGACAAACTTCATATCTTTTATATACATCATTCGTAATGCTTGTCTTCGAAAGGCTCGTTCTCGCTTTTCAATTGCCGGAAATGCATTTTGGGTGAGGTGCCGTAAATCTTTTTAAAAGCCCTCACAAAACAAGAGTAGTCTTTAAATCCGCATTCGTAGCTTGCCTGCATGATGGGCATTCCCTTTTTGATCAATGCATTAGCCATCAACACTCTCTTTTGAAGGATGTAGTTGTATATGGTGTATCCCGTCCGCTCTTTAAATTTATGCATTAAATAATATTTGCTTACGTAAAGGTTCGATGCAATGGAATCAATGGACAAATCCTTTTTAATGTTCCGGTTGATGTAGCTTACGACCGATTGAACCACGGAATCCGTATTCGCATCCTCTTCGGGGTCGTATCTTGTTTCCGAAAACAAAACGTTGATATGCACCAACAGCTGAATAAACAGGGCGTTTCGTAAAATATGGCTTTCCGGCCTGCCGCTTTTGGCCGCATTCTCTAACCGGTCCAACAAAAGCTCCGTTTCCCTGATTTGGGCGGGCTCCATTCGTATCAGGTTTTTTTGCAACCGTTCCGCTTCCTTAAAGCAAGCGCTTAAATCGAATTCCTCGTTGCTGTGCTTATCCAAAAAATGCTCGTTGGTCCAAATAACTACCCGATCGTATTCCACGTTAGGGTTGATGACGGGACGGTGAACCTCGTTGCAGCTGACCAAAAGAATGTCCCAGGGCTGAAGCTTGTAGGGCTTACCTTCGATCAAATAGGTAACATCCCCGGATAAAAAGATCACGATCTTATTGAATTCATGGTAGTGAAATTCATAGTTTAAATTGATTTTGTCTTTTAAATGAAACAATCGGAACTCTTCTTTTAAATATCCCGTTTTAACAACATTCTTGTCTTGATCCGTTTCCATACCGCTATCCTTATTTGTGATTTTGTCTATCCGGACTTTACCATATTACCATATTTTAACTGTTTACAAAAGAGTATACGGCATTTTTCGCAAGGTATCAAGCATTTTTTACAATAAACTTTACAGCACATATGGAATATCATATGACCGTAAAAACATTGAAGGAGGGTCCTTTTGAAAGCCGATAAAAAAAGAAATGCCGAAGCGTTGTTGGTAATAAATGCCGTCATATGGGGATCGTCTTACGTATTGAATAAAATACTTCTTCGATCCCTTCCCATGTTTACGGTCCTGTTTTTATTCTCTTTTGGAGGGTTTTTGATCTCTTTTCTTTTCTTTCGAAAGGTTGTAAAAGGTGTCGACAAGAAAACGGTTTTGAGAATTCTTCTCGTAAGCTCATTTTCCGTACTAAGCAATATTTTTTGCATGCTGTCCCTTAAGCGGAACGACAGCTCCGTAACCGCCTTCGTGGTGCAGTCCTCCGTTGTGATCACGCCTTTTTTGGTTTCTTTTTACGAAAAAAGAAAACCGGAAAAGGTTCGGATCCTAAACGCCCTCGTTGCGTTTTCGGGCATTTTCCTCATAACCGTCCGGTTTGAAGACTTCCAATTTAATTTTAATATTTTATTCGCTTTGGCCAACGCCCTTTTTTTCTCCCTGTATCTGGTAGGTCAAAAGGTTTTAGCTCCCTCCGTGGATTCCAAGCAATTCTTACTTGTTCACTATTTGTTTTGCAGCCTTGTTTTCACAGGTCCTGCAATCCTTGAATACGTCCGATTTCGGAATTCTTTATCCCTTGTATCCCTTCAGCCTTTGGTACTTGTATGTACGTTTTTCGCCGTATTTCCCGTTATCTCCCAAACCTTTGCCCTTGTTTTCATAAAACCGGAAAAAGCGGCCTTAATCTATGCCTTGGAACCGGTAACCGCTTTGATTACCGCCGCTCTTTTCACAGGGGAAAGGCCGGACAGCATAAAAACCTTGGCGGGACTGTTCCTCATATTCTTGTCATTGATCAAAGGCTCCGTTTCCCCAAAGGCCTCAACCGCTTCTATGGAAAGCGGAAAGACGGCGGAGCAAATACCGAAAGAGAAGGTTCTCGGCTAAAACAAGATATCTTTGTAATATTCGATTTTGCTCACCCTTTTTCTTATGCTCCGTGCGTCGATCCGTTCTACATCCTTGCATCTTTCCATGATGGCATCGCACATATCGGTGCGGTAAAGCTCCAATACGATTTCCAAGGGCAGTAGCGGCTTGTAGGGCTTAACGGTTCCGATTTTTTTCATCCCTTCGTAAGCGGCTCTTTTGATTTCTTCCAACGCCTTATCCAAATCCATGGAAACGGCTTTGTTTCTTCCTACTCCCCTTTTTACCGCCGCATATGCGATATCTCCCAAAAAAGCCCGAGCTTCGGCACAGGCGGCTTCGTCACCCGTTACCATCACGAAGGGAACATCAAATGCACCTGTAAATATGGCTCCTTGGGCGATCTCCCCGCATTTTCTCCCGTTGACGATATAGTTGTACCAAGACTTGGAGCTTTGGACGTGATCCAAAAACCCGTTGATGGTACCCGGCATGGCATGGGCGCCCACCTCCATATAGGCATGGATTTTTCCGGAGCGGATCAATTCGTTCCATCCCTTCGAATCCGTCTGTATCGCTTTCGGATGAAGCATTTCTTTGATGAAGTTGTTGCCTCCTCCGTGGCCGTCTACCACGTATACTTCATCGGCTCCGCCTTCGAAGGCTCCTTCTACCGCCGCATTCAGATCCTTCATCAGCCGCTCCAACGCAAAGCGATGCCCCTCCGTACCGACATCCGATACCATTTCGATGGTATCCACTCCGCTGATTCCTTCGAGGTCCGTCATAATCACCGTATTCATGATATCTTGCTCCTTTTCCAAACGATTCTATAGAAATCATTCAAATATACATTCGTCCAAAAAGGCGGGCTTGTACCCTTTGTTAACCGCCCAGCGGACCGCCGTTAATATCTTCTCCTCGTATTCCGGCTGGTAGCCTTTGTAGTGAGGGTAGAAATATTGCTCGTGAATCAAAAGGTCGATATAGGCGGACCGGTTAGGGTGGTTTCCGATGTTGTCCAAGAAAGGTTCGATTTTGTCCAAAGGATGGGTATCGATAATGATAGCCGAGCGGAAAAAGATAATGTCGTTCGCATTATCCTTCCAAATAAAGCGTCGGAATATGTTTCTTCTTTGCTCCAGGCTCAGGTAGTAGGACACCGGAACTCTTTCCGCCAGCTCGTTGTCCACGTTAAAATCCGCCACAAGGCATTTGTATCCGCAGTCTCTTAAGGCTCTGCATCCTTCCGGCGTGGCTTCTCCCCAATGCAGTGTGGTTACGGGACCGATGAGAGGTTCTCCCGCAAACCGCCGGATCTGCTCCAAAACCTTTTCACAATCCCTTTTCACTTCGTCGTACCCGGCACGGATGTAGGGCTTGTCCGGCTTGTCCGCCAACGCATGGAAGCTTAAGCGCAGCCAGTCCGCATTTTCCATCCACTCGCTTTTGTACTTGTCCGGCATCATGGTCAAATTGAACGAGCCTTCCGTTTGGTAGTAAATGTTGATATGTATTTTCGTCCCGTACCGGTCGTGAATTCGCTTCATAAGGTTCAAATACGGATTTTCGAACAGGGACCGATATATCCTGCTGTTTTTCGCCAGGTCCTCCAAAAACCATATATTGTCGTCTAGCGACAACCGGTATTTTCCGACGTAGTTTTTAAGCCTGTAGACCTTTAAGGTTTCCGTTTCTTTCCCGCAGGTTACCGTTACGGTGTTTTCGTAGCTTTTTAAAGATACCGAGGCTTGGTACAATCCGTCTTTAAACGCCGCCTTTAACCCGTTGATATAAACCTCTTGATCCGAGATCACCTTCACGGGAACGGACAAAGAACCGTCCTCCAAAAGCTCGCCGTCCCTTTCATTCAGCATATCTCCGTCGCGAGGAAACAAAATGGTACATTTTTTCATTCCAAACTCACCTGCAATACTATCAAGTTTTCTTGATTCTAAGTATACATGATTCCGGCGGAAAATCGAAGAATTGAAATCAAGATATATAAAATTAAAGGTCAAGGATAAGGGGGGCGTAAGGCCCCCCTTTCTTATTCGGACGTATATTTGGGCTTTGCCGGTATGGATATTTCCGCTAAGGCTTGGGCTACTTCCGCATCGTACATTCCGCGAACGGCAATGTCTCCTAAGGCCACCATCCCGACCAACCGATCGTTGTCGGTAACGGGAATTCTTCGGATTTGCTTTTCCGCCATGATTTTCCCTACTTGGGCCACTTCCGTATCCGGCGTGACGGTGGTAACCTCCGCACTCATGATTTCTTCCACCTTTGTAGCCCTCGGGTCTTTCCCTCCGGCGATGTTTCGCACCACAATATCCCTGTCGGTTAAAATTCCGACGATTTTATCGTTGCTGCATACCGGTACCGACCCGACATTGTGTTTTTCCATCAATCGGGCCGCTTCGGAAACCGTGGTATAGGGAGAAACCTGCGCGACGCTTGTCGTCATGATATCCCTGACTTTCATACAATCACCCTTTCATGAGAAGATGAATTCATCGATACGTCGCTAGTTTTCCCCGTTTTACGAAATTTTACTACTTTAAGTTTTCGGGATTTAAGCACAGCAGCGGTTCAACAACGAACAATCCGTCCTTTCGAACCAATACATCGTCAAAATAGATTTCCCCGCCGCCGTATTCTTTGGTTTGAATCAGCACAAGGTCCCAATGGATGGCGGACTTGTTGCCGTTGCTTGCTTCGTCGTAGCATCTTCCCGGTGTCAAGTGAATGCTGCCCATGATTTTTTCGTCGAATAACGTATCTTTCATGGGTTTTAAGATATACGGGTTGACGCCGATGGCGAATTCGCCGATGTAGCGCGCCCCTTCGTCGGTATTCAGCTTTTTGTTGATTCTATCCGTATCGTTGGATGTTGCACCGATGATTTTTCCGTCCTTGAATTCGAAACGGATATCCTCGTAGGTGAATCCTTCGCTGACCGCCGGTGTGTTAAAGGTGATAACACCGTTTACACTGTCTCTTACCGGCGCGGTAAACACTTCACCGTCGGGAATGTTCATTTTTCCGTCGCATTTGATGGCGGGAATGCCTTTGATGGAGAAAGTCAAATCCGTTCCCGGCCCGACAATGCGAACCTTGTCGGTTTTTTCCATCAGTTCAATTAAATTATCCATGGCTTTGGACATTTTGGAATAGTCCAGGTTGCAAACGTTGAAATAGAAGTCTTCGAAATCGTCGGTAGACATTCCGGCAAGCTGGGCAAAGGATTCGTTAGGATACCGCATGACTCACCATTTGGTATTGTTCACCCTTTCATCCAG
>JAAYHZ010000023.1 GCA_012744235.1 Clostridiaceae bacterium | reverse complement strand
TGCGCTTTTTGAGCGACAATGCTCTTTTGAAGCTCGCTTCTCAGCCGAGATTCGATTGCATTCGAATCGAAATTTGCATCCGGCATCTCGATTTTAATAATGGTACCGCCTTCAAATTGGATATCCCATTGGAATCCGTTAAAGATAACAGCCAGTATTCCGGCGGCAATGATGACAATGGATATGATATAGAATACTTTTCTTTTGGCTATAAAGTCGATCATTCTGCCACCTCCTTGATGCCGAACAAGCGTTTGTTTTTAGCAAATTTCATCCGGCTGACATTCGTGATTAATATTCTGGACAATAAAACGGACGAAATAAAGCTGATCACAATACCGTATCCTAAAGTATGTGCAAATCCTTTGATAACGCCTGTCCCCATAACATACAGCACAACGACGGTAATCAACGTCGTGACGTTGGAGTCCAGTATGGAGGTAAAGGCTCTTTTGTATCCGCCTTCAATGGCTGCTTTTAAGGATTTTCCGTTGCCCAGCTCTTCTCGAATTCTTTCATTGATAATAACGTTGGCGTCGACACCCATCCCTAAAGTCAGGATAATACCTGCGATACCGGGCAATGTTAACGTGATACCGGTAGAAGACATAAGCAAAAGAAGAGTCACAACAAGGAATATCAGAGCAATACCGGCCATTAATCCGGGCAAGCGATAGTATATTGCCATAAACAAAAAGACCAATATAAAGGAAACGATTCCGGCTTGAATAGCGACTCTTAAGGCCCCTTCCCCTAACGTAGGCGTAATGGAGTTGATTTCTTTCGGAACCAATTTAAAAGGCAATGCACCGGAACGAATGGTTGCCGCTAAATCCGCCGCTCTTCTTGCGTCCATATTGCCTTCGATATAGGCTTCACCGCTGGTAATGGTATCGTTTACTTGCGGAGCCGTTATCAAAACATCATCCAAAAAGATGGCAATTTTTTGTCCTTTTAAACGAGCCGTAGCTTCGGCAAATTTTTCGGCACCTGTGGAATTCATTTTAAGGAGAACAACCGGTCGTCCTTCTATGACTCCTACTTGCGCATCTTCAATCTCCGTACCTTGAACGACGATTTTACCTGTAGGCAAATATTTCTTTTGAGACCCCATGGCGTCCACATATCCGTCGAATAAATCTTCATCGACTTCTTGGAAAGTCAAATATGCGGTTCTACCCAACTCGTCTATAACTTTCTGCGGGTTTGTGTCTTGTCCCGCCGTATACGGAATTTCCACCACAATACGTTTATACTCGTTATCAGGTGCGATGTTCATGTCATAGACACCTTTTCCGTTCAAACGCTTTTCAATGATGGCTACTGCCGATTCCAGCTGCTGTGTCGTAATTGAACTCAAATCGTTTGTGTCGGGATACAATGTCGTTGAAATTCCGCCTCGAATATCGATACCGGTTCTGATTTCTCGAACGCCCTTCAGCCCTATTGAGGGTAGTCCCGCTAAGGCCAAATAGCTGAACAAACCGATAACGAGGATTACGATGCAGAACGTCAACACAGGTTTTCTGCTCATCTAAGGTATTCCCCCTATCTGTTTTTTATAACTGTTATATATTTTAAACTAACCACTAAATTATAGTCCTATTTGTAATAGCAGTCAATAAGCGAGATTTCTCATGTTAACCGGGAACTTTTGCGCCTTAGGGTCATTTTGTCCGGTTTTCGATTCGAAATCTTCTGCATCGAGCGATACATTCACGTAATTGCGTGCGAGTCAACGCATCCTTGCTGATCAGCGCAAGATAATCCTGTGAATATGTGGCGGGTACATAGTAGCCTTCCATCTTCTGCTCCAGGTTTTCAATCTCGTTCCAAAGGCACCGGGCTTTTTGTTCCTCTCCGTTATAGAGGGAGTTGTAGTACTGTCCCATACGGAGCATCAATCGGAAGGTATCTTCGCCGTAGATGAGACCGCGCCTGTCTTCGTTCAAGCAATGCAGAAGCTTTGCTCTTTCTTGGCTTTTTCGAAGATCCGAATACTCCGTATTGTACTTTTCTTCGCGGATCACCTCTTCGAGCAAAGTACGTGCACAGGAAAGCGCCGCTATGGTTTCTTCGCCTATGGATTCGAATTGCTCGGGCGTACCAAAATGTTCATCCGTCTTCAAGGGTTTGTCCGGGATTGCACCGTTCCATTCCTGTAACGTGTAAAGTATACTCCGGGTTTTCCATGCACGCCAGCTTGTAATATGCGCCGTTGCCCCGTCAATTTTAGCATAAATTTGCCGCATTCTGTCTTTATAGGGGCCGTAACGTTTTTCGAAATAGGAGTCGATCAAAGAGGTCGTATCTGCCGTCGGATGATATGAAAGCTCTGCAAACAAAAGCTGGGTCAGCGCGCTAACACCCCAGTTAACCATAGGGATATGCATATAATTAAAGCCTGCAATACCGTTTTGTTCAAAGAACCGAAAATCCCTCTGCATGCAGGAAAACAGTAAAGGAAGGTCTTCAAACTTGCTTACGTTATAGTATTCCAAAATCGCGATGGGCATCCGACGGTCGAGTTTATTCCAATCCTTCAACACTTGCGCATAGTTTTTGTTATAGGAGCAAGCTTCGTCATCGAATGCGTGTGCATAGCAGCGGACAATGGTGGCATATAACCAATAATCTCCCGCATCAATCAGATTTTGCGGAACCGGTTTTGTAGGCGGCAGCAAGGTTGAAGTTCCTTCATAGGCGCAAAGAACCATTTTGATATCACGATTCAACCGGCCTTCTTTTTTGGCTTTGTTCAAGTAGGTTCGAAAATATGAAGCCATATGTAGGGTCTGATCCGTTCCGTTTCCAAGCTCTCGGCACTTTTCACAATGGCAGATGCTTCCCCATGTATCAAAGCCCCAAACACTGATTTCATCTGCATACCGCCATTCATCCATGATATGCCGAAGTAGTGTCTCGCTTAAATACTCCAATAAATCCGGTTGCGAGACACAAAACTGTGTACCTTGAGCCCTTTCTTTGGACTTTTCGCCTTTTTCCGGCGTTCCGTACCATTCCGGATGCTCCTGCCAGATCGTCCGTCCGGACGGAAGTACGTGGTCAGGATGCAAAATGCTTTCAAAGATATGTCCGCCGTCTCTAAGAATGAAACCAAGCTTGTGCATAAATGCATGGGTGTTGGGTCGGCATGCATAAGAATTCAGGCGATTTCGAGCCATCCAAAGAGCCAGCTCTTCGCTCTCGTTCAGCTGACCGTCCAGACAGAAGCCGCGGCATACCACGGAATTTGTGCTATAGCTCACGGCTTTTTTCGGAAGGACTAAATTCTTTCTGCGCTCCGGAACAAATGTACCGACAGTACCCGGTTCGTGCCAAAAAAAGCCTTGCATCTTCAGAAGTTCATATACGCCGTACAATACGCCGACACGGCCATCGCCTTCGATGCGAAGACCGTTATCCTCCGGAATAAGGGCGTAGTTTTCACCACGGATCGTCAAGTCTTTTGCGAAAAGACGAATTACAAACACATCATCGGAAATAGCATCGCGAATCGCAATCTCTGCATTCTCCAGGCATTGGGAAAGATGCTCTTTTAACTCTACGGCGGCAAAGGAGATCGTGCAGCGGGCGGCTTTTTCAGGTTCATTAAAAAAGTCAATTTGCCTTTCGGAAAAAGCCCGGATATATGCTTGCCTTTCCGAATCCGGGAACTGCAGTATAATACTGATTTTCATAAGTCCTCCTTATCTACGGCCAATATTCTAAACCCTTGAAAACGGGCGATAATGCCTTTTACGCTCCTTGTTTTGTATCAATGCCGCCATATTCGATATCAGGCTTTACAGCAATCTGTTGTCATTTATCAGAAGATGGAAATCCAACCCCAGATATTCGGCGGCACGCCTGCATAAGGACATTCTGCCTAAAAAGATTTCAAAATAGTCCATCACAGGGCATATATACGTGTCAATCTTGAGGGTCAATACGGCTGCTTGCTCTTCAATGTTGATGGAAGAATTGTATACGGCATAATTGACGCGGTCATGAATATCAAAGGATACCGGCTCTTGATTTCTTACCCTGCTTCGGTGAACGTCGGATTTATCCGCTAAGATTAATGCCGCGGAAATATTACTGACAGGTGCTCCGCAGCCTTCGTCATGATTGCCGATTGCCGTCATGATTTTTGCCGCTTCAACGGTGTCCATACCCATACGCGTTAAAAGAACGAATGCCAATATGGCTCCGGAATTTTCATGGTCTTGCCTGTTGACTGCATTTCCGATATCATGCATGTAGCCTGCGATTTTTGCCAGCTCCACGTCTCTTTCATCGTGTGCCAATTTTCGGAGAATGTTACCTGCCGTTAAGGATACAAGGTTAACATGTCTTAAGCCGTGTTCCGTGTATCCTCTTAATTGCAGTTGGTAATCCCCCTGCAGAATCAACGCCTTGATATCCTCGCTAGCCTTCACGTCTTCGAGTGTTATCATTACGATACTTCCTTTGTATATATTTTGTGTTTTTTTGGTTATTTAAAAAGTGAAAGATCTCTCTTTCACTTTTTAAATAAGCCGGCGATTGACAATATTAAGTACGAACTATTTTTCACACTTTTGGTTGGCTACGGTGCAAGAAGTTTTGCATGCGGATTGGCAAGAAGCTTGGCATTCGCCGCATCCCGTATCCTTGCCGTTCTTAATGGTCGATTTAACGATTGTTTTTATATGTTTCATCACGAACCTCCAATAAAACCTTTTAATCTTGAACATTATAGCATATGGAATCGGAGATGTAAATATACGGTATCTTTCGGGAAAAAGGCTAAAGAAGCCGTGAAACGAAGGTTTCAGGAAAATACTGCGAAGAAAAAGCCGCGACCGGCTGAAAATAATTGTTTTTAGGTATTTACATTGCCATAGGCATATGCTATAATCAAACACGCTGACGGGGTGTGGCTCAGCTTGGTAGAGCACTTGACTGGGGGTCAAGGGGCCGCTGGTTCAAATCCAGTCACTCCGACCATTTAGAGTGTTTATTACGGATTATCCGTGTGAACACTCTTTTTTTTGCCAATTATTCTTTTTGCATAAATTCTTCGAACAGCCAAACAATATGCATAATAGATTAAAAAATATCGAGGTGACCCTATGTCGTTATTAAAAAAATGGTGGTTTTGGGTAGTTTCCGCCGTTTTCCTTATTATCATCATCCTAACCGCAACGAATCCGAACGGTAACGTGACTCAAGAAAATTCCGACGGTACAAAGCGGCAAACGGTTACGGGAACGACCTCCGCAGCGGAAACAAAACCAACCGTAACGGCGACGGATAAAAACGCGTTAACGACAACATCGGCAGCAATAACATCCGAAACGACGTTCGAGCCGTCCGTCGTTTCCTCCTATTGAGAAGGGACCTATAAGGTCGGTACGGACATGCCTCCGGGTGAATACAAGGTGTTTTCCGGCAGCAAGGATTTGGATGCGTATATCGAAGTGGCCAAGGATTCCACGGCATCGATTGAGAGTATTATTGCCAATGCGCTGTTTAGAACTTTTCTATACATCACCGTTGAAGAAGGTCAATACTTGAAAATGCGAAACTGCTCCGCCGTTCCCTCGGAGGAAGCACCGGTATATACGCCCGTTAACGGAGAATACCGTGAGGGTATGTACAAAGTGGGCATCGACATTCCGGCAGGAGAATACAAAGTCAATGTGGATGAAAATGCTTCCTTGGACGTGGGCTACATTGAAGTTTCAAGGGACAGTACCTTGACGCTAAACAGCATCATCGCCAACGAAATCTTCGAAAACTCCACCTACATCACCGTGGAAGAGGGGCAATATTTGTCCATGCGAGATGCCGTTATAAAGGAAGAAAAGTAAAAAGCGGCGTTAAAAGCTTCATCCTATTAACACCGCTTTTTTCATTTCTCATCAAATCCTTCTTAAAAATTATTTTTTAATACGGACATATTTATGGGTTATGTTGGGATTGCTTGTTTTTCTCGATTGGATTTCAAAAACGTTCAGCGAATCTACCAACGGGGTCAATTTTGCGTGTCCGTAATTACGAGTGTCGAAGTCAGGAAACCTCTTGTTCAAAATATTTCCCACATCGGCTAAGGACGCCCATCCGTCTTCGTCGGAAATATTGGTGATGATATCCTTGATAACCTTGATCAATTTCTTCTTTGCCACAATTCCGTTTTCGCCTTTAAGGTCCTCTTTCTTCGTTTCCTTCACTTGGTTTACCGTTGAGGCTTCTGCATTTTCTTTATTGTCCGAAGATGCGGCTAAAACTTCCAGATATTTAAACTTCTCACAAGCCACAATAAACGGCTTCGGAGTTTTTTGCTCCCCCATTCCCAAAACGAACATTCCCGCTTCTCTCAATCTTGTAGCCAAACGAGTGAAATCGCTGTCGCTGGATACGATACAGAAGCCTTCCACGTTTCCGGAATACAATATGTCCATGGCATCGATGATCAATGCGGAATCGGTGGAATTTTTCCCCGTGGTGTATTCATATTGCTGTACCGGGCTGATGGAATTGTTCAATAATGCGTTCTTCCATGAAGACAAATGTGGTTTTGTCCAATCGCCGTAAATCCTTCGGTATGTAGGAATTCCGTGATTCGACACCTCGTCTAAAATATACTTGATATACTTCTCCGAGACATTATCCGCATCAATTAATACCGCTATTCTCTTGTCCTTCTCCATTCTTTACGCTGTAAATACGGTAGGAATTATTCAAACGGCGGGATTCTTCGATTCATAAGATATATTTTTTAAAATATATCTTATCTTTTCTATGTGTTTAGAAGTCATCTTTTCGTCCCGAACATCGTTTATCGGATTAAACCATAAGCATAACGCCATTACAAAAATCAAGTTCGATACGAAGATCTATATCCTATGCATTTTTGTAATTCGTTATTACGTACGTTCCGGATGTTTTCCGATTATCTTTTTAATAATTTCTCCTTACAGCTTCTCCTTTCCTTAAAAATTCGAACGTAAAGCTTTTATTCTCTAAAGCTTTTTTATAAAACAGACGGCAGTTGAACCGTCTGTTCTTTCTCTATTATATACCCCCCAATGTGAAAATTCCACACTTTTATGTACGAGTCGTTCATAAGCTCCGAAAGGCATTATCCTCAAGACCGACCGAACCTTTATACAAAGGATTCTTCCAAAAGCTCCGCCAGCTTGTCGGACGCTTCAAGAATTTTGTCTTCCGCCAATATAGCGAAGTTGAACATCAACAACCCTTCGGTTATAGGTCGCACCTTCAATCCTACGGCACTGCATTTTTCAACCAATTCTTCCATGCGAACCGGACGTTCGAAGCGTAAAGGTATATGAACACCGGAGCTGGAGTCTTCAACGAATATCCCTTCCGGAAGTCTTTTTTCCAGAGCCTCTCGAGCGATTCCGTGCTTTACGGAAAACTTTTTTCGAATCCTTCTTAAGTGCCGCTGAAATTCCCCGTCCTTCATGAAATGAGCCAAAACCAATTGCTCCGTTTTCGAAACCGTTTGGCGGTATTTATCCATGTACCCTCGATATACTCGATAAAAGCGTTCCGGCAAAATCATATAGCTGATACGTACGGAGGGCAGCAAAATGGTGGAAAACGAGCCTAAAAAGATGACCCGGTCTCCGGAATCCAATCCTTGTAGGCTTGGAACCGGCCTTCCCGAATATCTTAACTCGCTGTCGTAGTCGTCTTCAATGATAAACCCGTCCACGGAAGCGGCCCATCGTAAAAGCTCCACTCTCCCACTGACCGGCATAATCGCACCCGTCGGATATTGGTGAGTCGGGCTGACATAGCAAACCCGCGCTTTACTTTTCATCAATTCCTTCATATGTAACCCGTGACCGGTAATCGGAATGGGTTTGATATCCAGAAAATAATCTTTGAAAACATGCTGAACCTCGGTGAATCCCGGACTCTCCACCGCGATGCTTCGAATGCTCATCTCCCGAAGCAGTACGGATAACAGACCTAGAAGTACTTGAACTCCCGCGCCGATAACAATACGATCCATATTACAGTGAACGCCTCTTGCCTGCAAAACGTACTCGGCGATTTCTTTTCTCAGCTCGTATTCCCCTTGAGGTGAGGCTTCCGTTAACAGCTTATCGTTTTCATACAGCAGCACTTGGTCGTAGCACTTCCGCCAAGCGGTAAAATCAAAATGGTCGACTCCCATGAAATACCGATTGGGAACAGGCTTCGGTACAAAAGAAATCTTCGTCTCATGGGTGTTCGCCGAAATGACCGAGTCGCCGATATCGCTGACATAATACCCGCTTCGATCCTTTGAATAAATATATCCTTCCAAAAGAAGCTGGCTGTATGCGTTTTCCAAGGTTCTTCGGCTCAACCCCAAATCCGCCGCTCCTTGACGTATGGAAGGGATTTTGGTATGGGCCTTCACCTTTCCCGATTCAATGCTATCCTTTATATGCTTGTAAACTTGTACATACAAAGCATCCTTCGAATTTCGCTCCAAACGAAACAAGGTATCGAACATGGCAATCTGTCCCCTTTAAAATATTAATTTCTGACTCTTTAAAGATGTACAGCATGATGATATATTACCTTGTAATCAATTTCCGTGTCAAGGAGGATTCAGGTATGGAACAAACGAAAAAATTGACATATACGGGGATTATGACGGCCTTGGTTTTTATCGCCACCTTCGCCATTCGAATCCCCATACCCTTTACCGACGGGTATGTTCATTTAGGCGATTGCATGATATTCCTTGCGGCCTTGTTATTGGGTTGGAAGTACGGTGCTTTTGCCGCCGGGGTGGGCTCCATGTTAGCGGACTTGTTAGGAGGGTATCCCCATTGGGCTTTGCCTACTCTTGTGATTAAAGCATTGATGGCTCTTTTGGTTGCACTGGCCATAAACTTGGTAAAAACAAGAGGCAAAATTCTTTTCTGCGGGTTAACCGCCCTGTTTTGGACATTGTACATCCTATGGATGAGGCGTTTGTTGGCCGCAGGATTAACGGAAAATAAAGATCAATTAATGCAGGAGTTAGGTACCGTTACGGAATCCCAATTGACGAACCTTGCCAACGTCTCCTACATCGTTTTATACTTATCCTCATTTGTCGTTATCGCCATGGCCATCGGATTATGGCTGTATATGAGAAAGAATGACCGAAAAGTCGATATTATGTTCATACCGGGCTTGATTGCCTCCGGATTGTGGATGGTTGCAGGATATTATTTGGCTTCCTATATCATCTACCAAAACGCAGCGGTTCCCATTTTCAGTATTCCTTCGAACCTGGCCCAGTTTTTGGCAGGCTTTCTTCTGGCGATGATAATCTATTTGCCTTTGAAAAAGAATTTTGACAAAATTGCGGTAAAAGATTAATAAAACAAAAAATAAGCGCTGTTCCTTTTTCGGGCAGCGCTTATTCTTTTATACGGGCAACACTTGCAGGGAGCTTTGGGCTTTACATAGATTTGCATAGAGCCCGTCCAGTTTCAAAAGTTCTTCGTGTTTTCCTTTTTCCAAGACTTCCCCGTCCTTAAGTACAATAATCTGATCCGCATCTTGAATGGTAGACAAGCGGTGAGCGATAATAATGGCCGTCCTGTTTTTCTTTAACTTGTTTAAGGCTTCTTGGATTAACTTTTCCGTTTGCGTATCAACCGAGGATGTGGCTTCGTCCAATATCAAAATCGGTGCATCCTTCAAAAGTGCTCTTGCGATGGATATCCTCTGTTTTTGACCGCCGGACAGCTTGACTCCTCTTTCTCCTACTTGGGTTTCGTATCCGTTTTCCAGAGCCATGATAAAATCATGGGCATTTGCCGTTTTGGCGGCTTCAATCATCTCTTCTTCCGTTGCATCCGGATTCCCGTAAAGAATATTTTCTTTTACCGTTCCGTTGAACAAAAACACGTCTTGGGAAACCATGCTGATTTGCTTTCTCAAGCTTTCCAAGGAAATCTCCTTAATATTGATCCCGTCTATGAGGATTTCGCCGGAGTCCGTATCGTAAAATCTCGGGATTAAGCTTGCGATAGTGGTTTTTCCTACACCGGTGGCCCCTACCAAAGCCAAGGTTTCTCCTCGTCGTACCTTAAATGAAATGTTGTTTAAAACCGGAATGTTTTCGCTGTATCGGAAGGATACCGATTTAAACTCGATATCGCCCTTCGCTCTTTCCAAGGTAACGGCTCCTTTGGCATCATAGCTTTCCGGTATCTCGTCAAAAAGGTTAAACACTTTTTCCGCACTGGCCAATGCTTGCTGTATGCCTTCATTGATGGCGCCTAAAGAGGTAACCGGCTGATAGAACATATCCAAATACATTAAGAAAGCAACGATGTCAGAGATGGGCATATCCCCTGCCAACGCAAGGCGTCCGCCGAAGAATATGACAATGATTGTTCCAAGACCGGAAACAAACTCAATTCCCGGATGAAAAGCATTGCTCAAGCGCAACGCCTTCAATATGGATTTCGTGTAGGCGGCAATGGCTTTCGATGTTTTCTTGCTTTCGTATTTTTCTTGGGTAAAAGCTTTGATCTCTTTGATACCCGTAAAGTTATCCTGAAGCACCGAGTTCACATCGGCAATCTTATCTTGTGCATCTCCGAACAAGGGGCGGGACATTTTACTGAACTTTAGCACCATCCATGCCAAAAGCGGAATGGGAATCAACGTATACAAAGCCAAAGATCCGTTCATCGTAAACAAAATCACCGACACTCCCACAAACATAAATCCGTTTACTATTATAGTGGGGACGGCGTGAGCCAAAAGCTGCTCGAAATTTCGGGTGTCGTTTATCACCCGCGACATTAATTCTCCCGTTTGTTTGTCATTGAAATATTTCAACGACAATTTTTGTATATGGTCATACAATTCGGACCGAATGTTCTCTAATATATTCCATGCCGCATAATGGGCTACGTAGTTCGTTCCGAATCGGGATAATGCTCGTGCTATGTAAATAAATATGACCGCTAAGGCCAAGACGGTAACGTTGCGAAGGCCTTCCCCGCTTCCCGCTACGTTTTCTTCAATGGTTGCAATCAACCTTCGAATAGCCCAAGGTCCCGCCATGCTCATTACCGTTACTGCAACCATACAAAATGTCGCTAATGCAATCCACCATCGATACGGCTTTGCAAAGCGCATCAATCCTTTTAACTCTTTCATACATTCACCTTTCTTCGGTATAAATCATTCAATATCATTGGTGTTGTTTTTTAACTTGGTTAATAATTGTTTCATGGTTTCAAGCTCTTCCGTCGATAAAACGCTCAGCCTTTTATGAATATTTTCATTATGTTCAGGGATGAGCTGTTCTCTTAACGCCGCTCCTTCTTCGGTAAGCATAATCAACCAAACCCTGCGATCTTCTTCCGAATGCTTGCGATACACCCATCCGTTTTCGGTCATACGGTCAATAAGCCCGGTCATGTTGCTTGCGTTGCAGTTAAGCTTTTTTGCAAGCTCATTCACCGGCGCTCCTTCGGCAGGTATATGATACAGTGCATGGAATTGCTGCCAAGTGATGCCGTTTTTTTCGATCATTTTGCGAAGGTCGTTCTTCAATGTTTTCGCCGATTCTCTCAGCAGACGATAGACCTGAGTATACAATGACGCTCCCTCCCCTCTTTACAAAAATAGTTACAATATAAACAATACACAATTAAATTATATGTCTTTGAAACGTTCTGTCAAGAAAGATTAGGGAAAGTCGTATATTCTTTCATCCGTTTCGAGCCTTAATAGACCGTCGATATGAAAGGAAGCGGAATCCTTAGGCTCGGAAGAAAACATTGAAAAACACTCCTTAAGCCGACTTTCTTCCTTAATACCGTTTCGATTTTCTTTTCTTTTTGTGGAAACAAAAACGGATACGGGACCGTCCGCTCCTCCGATAATTCCGATAGCCGATGCCTTGTCGTATTTATCATATGGAAAAGCGCCATTCGGTTCGTAACGGTTGTTGAACAGAAGGACTTCTTTTTCCGATAAGGAGGGCTCGACCCCATAAAAGGCACGGAAAAAAGAAACGGATTCACCGTTTTCCGTTAAAGGGATGTTCATTTGTTCCAAGTCTTTGATGAAGATCCGATGCTTTTTCTTCGTCCCGGGATGAACAAAGTCAACGCTTTTTTCTTCCCACTTCCGTAGGGAAAACCGAATGTCCAAAGGATAAATTACTTCATGAGGTACAACGGCTATTTGCAAACGCTTTATCTTTTCGGGTTTTATAAACCTCATCATTTTCCGAAATAAAGAAGCCTTATACGATACGCAGAATCTTTCGCAAGAAAAGAGAGCATTGTCTCTTAAAATGCGGTTGTACGCTTTTTTCAGATCCTGCCCCGTCTTGTTGTTTTCATCGGGCATAAAGACCCTAAAGGCGGAGGAAATGCTCGGCCCCGCAGGATTTCCGTTGATTCCCGCCTCTTTAATACGAAGGTACGGATAGGTGCCGCCTTGCTCCGTATGCGGCTTCGACGGGTCCAATACAGTGATCACATCGAATACGATTCCGGCGGGAAAGCGGTATATGACCGGTATATACCGGTCATACCCGCCATATTCAAAACGGTATTCCGTATGCTGAGGCTTACCCCTTATACCTTTTTCTCTGTCATGGAAATTAGCGTTAAAATAAACGTTCAATCTTCTCTCCTTCGTTCTTTATCTTCCGTATAAGGCAATATCGTCTACCGTAAACGTATATTCTCCCTCAAAGGATGTGAAGGGATAAAATACCATGGAGGATGTTCCGTCTTGGGCGATCTCAATGCCGGGATCCATATTGCCTAATACAATACGTGTTTTTTGACCTTGAGTTAATACGTCCTCCACCCTGTAGCCGAAGGTGTGACCGTCAGGTCTTTTAACAATAAGGGTGCGGCCCTTGATATCGAAGGGTACGGGATCCTCCGTAACAAAAGCATTATACGGATCTCCTTTTGCTTTTCTCATGACGGAATGAATTTTCCCCTTCATTTGCCCCTGTCCCGTTATGGCGACGGAACCCTTTTGAAGCCTTGTTCCCCCTATTAACACTATTTCGGTTACCTTTCCATTCTTTTCACGGATAAATCCTCTTTTACCTTCGATCAGGATATCTCCGTAGGAAAATGAAGAACCTTCGGACAAACGGAAAATATAGTCTTTGGTGTCACCGTAGGTTACGACAAGAGCAACGTCTTCCTCCTTTGCTTGTCCTCGAAGAATATCCGTCTTTTCAATCTGTAAAGGATGCTCGCGATCAAAAGGCTCCAGAATATGAATAAACAAGCTGTCGAGATTTTCGCCTCTTCTTCGCAGAATCATCTTCGGCAATCGGTACTTATCCGCTTCGTCATTGGTATCCATCGCGGTTCCGTACAATCGTGTAGCGCGAACGGAAGGCACTTGGCATAGCAAAAGCTCCGATTCCTTATCGGCCGAAAAACCGTGAATAACCATACCGGCTTTTTCTTCTTTCGTGTCATCATAAGACCTGGCAACAATCCGGTATTCGGCTTTGTCAAGCCGTACTTGTTTTGTTTTTTCGGGATAAATATATCCGTAGTAGTACCCTTGGGCGTTGCCTTTATCTAAAGCCTTTTCCGGCATGGTGATATTAACTTCGGGAGGAATCAAAGGCCGATTCGAAAGAACAGGATTTCCTTCAACGGTCATCTCTGCATCGTGGTTGGCATCGTAATTTAATGTGTATTCATGGCAAGATCCCCCCGTAACGCGAAACAGATCAACGATATATCCGGCATCCGACGAATCTCGGTTTGTTGCAATACGCCAAAGCTCTCTTGAATATTCTTCGGCGGAAGAATATGCCGTGTTTTGGCTTGCCTTTATGATTTGAACGATAGGATCGGAGCCTTCAAAGACCTCGATATTCCCGCCGTGTCCGGAGTTCTCTATATAGTCCGCATCCGACGAGTTCACCGTTACGGTATTATGTGCAAGAGTGGAAGCGGACCAGCTCCTGTATTTCGTATAATTGTAGCCGATATCCGGGAGCATTTCACAGCCGTGTGCATAAAAGGTAATATTCAACGGATCCAGATGTTCGTGTCCGTATTTTGCGGTAAACATTAAATACAACTGGGATGCTTTTTCTTTAAAACCGAAAGCAAGCTTGGCAACACCGGCCGCAGGAGCCAGCATGGATTTTTCATAATCTTCACATAGCTCTTTTTCTTTTCTTCGGTCGTTGGCCCATGTATCCTGCAAGGGTAAAAGCCGTCCGTCCGGGTAGCTTAGCTTCTCGGGCATGGAGACACTTGCCTCAAGAAGGAAGAAATCCTTTAAAGGATCCAAGTTATCAAAACGCTTGCCGGTTAAGGGAGATATGTAGCCTTCGGGATCGCTATACCCTTTCATTCTTTCCGCAACCCGCTGAATACCGCCGATACTTTGGTTATGGTAAGAAAGGGTGGTTTCCATAAAGAATCCGTCAAACAGCATGGTGTTTGCCATGTAATTTATCATTCTCTCGTATGCATCGTGCATATAATCCGGTTCATCGATGGCTTTGGAAATTGCGGCTAATCCCAACCAAACACAGTAATCCATATTGCTGTTGTAGCTTTTATAGGTCAGGATAAAATCGACGGAAGGACGAAACAGCTCGTTTACCAATTTGTCATACACGTCAAACCCCATTTGCTCGCTTAAGACCGTTAAAGCGTCGGTTTCTTTAATCGAACAAAGAGCGTCGGCGGCATGCCGTAAATAGTATAAATCGGTGTAATACCACCAAGTCCAGATCCCTCCCTCATACGGATACGGAGGACCGAATCTTTTTTCAACGGGATATCCTCGCCAATAATGATCAAACATGGGTACGTATTTTTTGAAAGCATCCGTAAGCTTAACCAAGACGTAAGCGGCTCCTAAGGGATCTTGTTGTGCCAAATTCGGAAGCTCCATTAAGACATACTTTCTTCTCAGATACCAAATGTGAGCGGACAAGAAATAACGCTTTTTGTTTTCGTCTTCGTAATAGGGGTACTCAACCTCTTCACCGAAATCGTTTTTCACGACTTGTTTTTTATTTTCGATGATCTTGCCGTCCGGCCAAACGGAACCGTCTTTTTTTAAAGCGATTTCATCCGGCCGTTGAGGATCCCAATTGTATATCTCATAAGGCCATAAATGCGGATTCGTAGGAGAGCCCGTCCAATAAATGCCCGATTTTTCCGGAATGAGTTCTGCAAGTTTGTATGCTTCCTTTGATATGTCTTTGTTCGTGATATTCCTTTTCGGCTTACGGGAAACGGCAATCGAAGGTCGAATCTCTTTACCGGCTTGGTAAAGATCGTGCTTGTCGAAGGAGATTATCATGACCCTTTTCACCGGTTTATCGACGGCAGATTTCCTTTCTTCCATTAGGATGTGTAATTCATAGGAGCCTTTGTAAACCGGTTCGGGATGAGAAAACCGTACGACAATATCATCCGTTCGGTTTTTTTCTTCCGTTACCGTCACGGGGACCGTCGTTTTATCGGGTTCTTTCCAATAGAGCTTGATGTTGTTGATTTTCTCTTTTTGAGAACGAAAAACGATTCTTTTGTCTGTAAAGCTTATGTATTCCAAAACGGCAGGGATGGAATCCGTATATTCCTCTTGCGTCATACGATACTCGGAAGTTTCGGCAAATCCGTAATAAATACGGTGAAAACGAGCTTGGTTGATGATATCCGCCGATACGGAAAAGAATTTCATGGAAACGCAATTGCCCTTTTCATCCTTCGCATAATCGGTGTAATAGGACGTGCGTACAGGTATGCTTGCGAAAATGCGGGGCTGCCTTGCTACTCGGTATTTAAGAACCGTCAATTCCACATATCGCCCCGGACTTATGCCGTCCGGCATACCAATTTTTTCAAACGGAATGAGAACATCCGCTTCAAACGCACCTTTACGGTCTATAATTATAACCTCATCGCACCGTAAAGGTATCGCGGGATATCTTCTTTCCTGCGCCAAAACGACATTCTTATCCGTTTTATCGGTCTTGATATTCATCGTATATACCGATGCATTTTCTGCGTCCGATCGGATTAAGAAAAAGAAACCGTGGGTTTCGGGCTCCGCCGCTTCTTCTTCATAAAAACAAGAGGCTTGAATCCTGATATTCTTTTCGCTGAGAGTAACGGTTGCTCGGGTTTGGTCCGGGTCGTTTTTAAGATAATAAAAACCTGTAAAGCCGTCAAAGACGATATCGGGATTTGCGATCAAAACTTTCTTTGTATCGTAGCGTATCATGGTATCCTCCTCGGTATCGAAGATTTGCTGCTATTATAGCATAGGTCCTTGCTCTTTTTTCAAAATTAAACCGAATCTTTGTAAGAATAATACCCCTTATGTAAACCGTTTTTAACCTTCCCAACCCTACATGCATACTATGCATTGTGTCCTTATTTAAAAAAGAAAACGGAGGTGATTTTTTCGTGTCGAATTGGTACGAAGAGGTAGATACCGCACGGTTGGCATTAATCGCCGCCGTATTAATCTTGGTAGGAGATGCCTTTTTAGTAGCCGCCGCCGTGAGCGCTTTGAAAAAGTTCGACTTTATGCGGTTAAAGGATTGATATAAAAAGGCGGATCGTGTTACATAAGCGGGAGAAGACGGAGAATTGAAAATCTCTATGCTTTCTGCCCGCCTTTTTAAAAAATATGGAAATGATTGACGCTACGGCCGACAAGCTATGATACAATAAAGGCAGCATATCCGTAAAGGAGGAATGAAACAATGTATATTGGTTCCATTGCAGCCAAAGACTCCGTCATAAAAGGCGTTTATCGTTATCGCAAAAGAGGAGTTGATATCCCGGCACCACCCGATCTATATCCGGACATCGCCACAGAGAACATCGACCTTTTGTCCGGCAATCTTTTTAAAGGAGAAAAAACGGGATGGAGATGGACAAATCTTCTGGACGTAGGAGTGGACATCGTCATTGATCTGGACCGTTCTTGTTTCGTGGACCGCATCATCCTAAGGCAAGAAACCGGATCCGGAATCGGTTCCGTAGAAGTATTGGCAAGCTCTAACGGAAATGAGCTTTCTTACGCGGGACGTGCGGATGCCGCAACGGGACAAGCCTTAGAACAAAGCTTGATCACCGTAATCGTAGGTACAACATTAGACAAGCTGGTCATTCGGCTGAACTCCTATTTTAAAAATATCGTGATCACTTCCTTGGACGTTATAGCCGCCGTCTTTGATACCCCTGTAATTTACCCGATTCCTCGCATAATGGAGATAAAAAGCGGCACCGCCATTACGACAACGCAATTGGATAAAATACTGCTTCCGAAAAATGCTTTGGAGGACACGCTGTTTGCAGCGGAGCATTTGAAAGAAAAGCTATTGGAATCCATCGGGAAAAAGATTGCGATAGAGTTCTATGAGCAAAATTCTTCATTCGAAAATGCCTTGATTGTAGGTCTTTCCGAAGAATGGGAAGCTTTGAATATACTTTCCGAAAAACCTAAAAAAGAAGGGTTTGTACTTATCGGCAAGAAAGGAACGGTATATTTGATCGGAGCGGACCGAAACGGCTTGCTCTACGGATCGGAAAAGCTTTTATCCTTATTGGAAAACGGCCAAGTTCCGTTATGCAAGATTGACGATTATCCCCGCATGCAGTTTCGAGGTATCCATACCGGTCTTCCTCCTCGTGAAGAAATCCCCTTCTTCAAACGTTTTATCCGAAACGTATTGGTACCCATGGGGTATAACACCGTCTTTTTGGAGTTTGCCGGTGGCATGCGTTTCGACCGGCGTCCGGAAATCACCCGGGCATGGATTGAAGGAAATAAGAAAGCGGCGGAAGGAAAATGGCCTCCTTTCCCCCACGGCAGCATGAATGCAGGAGGTTCCGTTTTGGAAAAGAGCGAAGTTGCCGATCTTGTGGCCTATGCCCGTTTATACGGATTGGATGTGATTCCGGAAGTACAATCCTTAAGCCATGTACAATATATAACGGCCGCTTATCCCGAGATTGCGGAAATCACCGAAGAGCAATCGAAAAGAGATAAGTATGATCTGAATAAAGAAGACATTCCCCCCAGCGAGTTTTATGCTCACAGCTACTGTGCATCCAATGAAAAAAGCTATGAAATTATTTACGATATTATCGATGAAATCGTCGAGACGGTAAAACCCAAAGAATACGTGCATATGGGCCACGACGAAGTATACCAAATCGGCATCTGCCCGGTATGCAAGTCTTTGGACCCTGCCGACTTGTTGGCAAAACACATTAACCGTATGCACGATTACCTAGCAAAAAAGAATTTGAAAATGATGATCTGGGGCGATATGCTGCACGACGTGACACGGTACAAGACGCCTTCTGCCATCGACAAAATCCCGAAGGATATTGTATTGTTGGACTTCATATGGTACTTCCACTTGGACAAGGACATTGAAGATCGCTTGCTAGGCAGAGGATTTAAAGTAATTATGGGCAACATGTATTCGAGCCATTATCCCCGATACGAAAGTCGTATCGTAAAAGAAGGCATGATCGGCGCACAGGTTTCCTCTTGGTGCAGGTTCGACGAGTACACCTTAGGAATGATGGGGAAAATTTTCGATTTCCTGTATTCCGCCAATATGATGTGGAACGATACCTATACGGAAAAAGCACGCAGAATATACACTAAAATCATTATGGATAAAATGCCGAAAATCCGTTCGCAAATACACGGAGAGCCCATGCCTTCTACGGCGAAAACAAAGAAATCCGTACCGTTACGATTACCGGATTCTCAGTTTACAACCGATATACCGGAAGAGCTTTTAAAATCGGTCAATATCTCGAGGGTACAAATTTTGAATGATGTCGCTTTTGATTTGAGCAAACCTCAATTCGTTTTGTCTCCCGCATCGGCACAAAAAGTCCTTCCGGCAGCGGTAAACATATCCGTTGACCAAAAATTCGACAGTATCGTATTCCTTCATACGGCAGGCATTAACGTTCGAATACCCTCCTTTAAGCCTTTATTTAAAATCGGAAGCTATACCGTACATTACGAAGACGGAACCAAAGAAACGATCCCCATTGAATACGGCGGAAATATACTGGTATGGTCCAAGCGGTTTGCCGAACCCATGGACTATCCCTATTACCGTCACGAAGGATACAAGGCTACATATCCTGCATACCCCTATATCCAAAGCAAAACACCGTCAGGAAAAGATGTTACCTGCTACGGATATGAATGGATCAATCCTCATAAGGACAAAACGATCCGCTCCATTACCCTATCGGCCGAAGGTGACTTCGACTCTTCCGTTATCCTGTTGGCGATAACGGGAATTGTGATGTAGAGCTAAATGGCAGGCGGGAAACCGCCTGCTTTTTTACAGACGGTTCCGAATGTTTGAAACAAGTAAATACGGACGGTATAATATTTTCATAGAGCTTCATGATAAGAAAGCATGAGAAAGACAAAGCATAAATCGAGGTGATAACAATAGATAAAAAGATTAAGGCAGGCTCTTTGGAAGAATACAACAAAAAAAGAGATTTTACCGTAACCGGTGAACCGGAAGGGACGGTCGGTACATCGAATGAGAAACCGATTTTTGTCATACAAAAACATGCGGCCCGAAGATTGCATTACGATTTTCGTATCGAACATAACGGGGTGCTGTTGTCTTGGGCGGTTCCGAAAGGTCCCTCCATGGATCCATCCGTAAAGCGGTTAGCCGTTCAAACCGAGGACCATCCGATGGACTATGCGGACTTTGAAGGGGTTATCCCCGAAGGAGAGTACGGTGCAGGTAAGGTAATCGTTTGGGATAAGGGCATTTTTCAAAACATATCCGTAAAAAACGGCCAATTTATTGACCTTGATGCCGCTTTGGAAAAAGGGCACCTATCCATCGTTGTAGCCGGAGAAAAATTAAAAGGCGGTTTTACGTTGGTTCGAACAGGAAAAGATCAAACACAATGGCTTTTGATAAAAATGAAAGACGACTACGCCATACCCGAAAGAGATGTCATCATTACGGAGAATCGCCCGGAATCGGTCGTATCCGGAAAACGGATAACGGAGTTGTAAAGGCTTTTTAATCGTCGTCGCCGGGGTCCAATATTTCATTCACCAAATAGATGAGTCTTTTTTCCGCTTCCGACGCATTTCGAAGCTCGCATTGCCAAACCGTTAGGACCTTCCACCCTGCTTTTTCGAGCTCCGTTCTGTTTCTTTCGTCCCGTTCTTTGTTTTTTCCGATTTTTTCTTCCCAGAATTCTCGGTTGGTGGCAGGCAGCTCGCTTGCTTTGCAATTTTCATGGCCGTGCCAAAAACAACCGTGGGTGAATATAACGGTTTTGTATTTGGGAAGAACAAAATCCGGTTTGCCCGGCAGCTCTTTGTCGTACATTGTAAATTCAAAGCCTTGGGAATGCAGCCATTCGGCCGTAATATTCTCGATTTTTGTGTTTTTTCCTTTGATGGATTTCATGATATCGCTTCTTTTGTCTTTAGAAAAGATATCCGCCACAATCACCATCTCCATGTTTGATCGATTTTTGAAAAAGACCCTAATGCATGCAGCCCTTTGGAAGCGATGACATATATTCCGGGAAGCACGCACATTCGATATCGGGGCTGTATCTCTATGAATAAATGGGCTCCGATGTATAACAGTATGAAAATCATGTATAGGGTGGCACCTTTTTCATTTTCATTACCGGTAATGAGCAGTAAAAGCGCTCCCGCCAACGCAAAAACAAGTCCTACGGTATAGACGGCCTTATCCGCATAAAGCGTGATTTTATGAAGCCTTTCCTTCGATTGCCCGCCGAAGAAGGTGTCTTTTCCCTCTTCCGTCGGATGTACACTCCAGTTTACGGTATAGTTTTTATTTACCCACATGATGTAGAACTTATCTTTAAAAAGGCCGGGCAATTTATGAGTTTCTTGGAGTCGCTGTTTTATTATTTCCTTCTCCAGATTCTGACGCTCTTCGAATGTTCCGGTTCTTGAAACGGTTTCAATATCCTTTTGGCTATACTGTCCTTTGGTTTCGTAATTCAAACCTGAAACAAACTTCCACAAAGGGTCCTTGTTCCCTAACGGTTTGTCCGTAACCCCGGATGCAATAAAACCGCGGTTGACGGCAAAGCCTACGACAACATAAGCGGCTAAAAAACAAACGACCAATACAAGCTTCGTCCTTGCGAACTTTTTAGTTCGAAACCAAAATCCGTTATGAAACAACATCTTATGCCCGATCTCTTGTCTTTCGGCAAAGAAAAGATCGTATAGGACGATCGCTGCCAAAACAACGATCCCCAAAGGCCGCATGATGTTACCAAACGCAATGACGGCTCCAGCTGCAATCCGGTAACCGATCTTGTTTTTCGTACATGCAATGATATACAAGCCGATATAAAATAGCAAAAGAGCGATGTGCTGGTTGGTTAACACGGAGGTCATGGTCACCAAAGTAATATCCGAAGCAATCAGTATACCGGTCATTAAAGCGCAGTTAGGTCCGAAAAGCTTTTTTGCCGTCAGATACCCTGTTAAAACCGTTAAAGAAGAAAAGATGCAGTTGAAAATTTTAATGGCTTCGTAACCCGTACCAAAAAGTCGCATGAGTAAAGATTGGAACCATACGTACCCTAATTGGTAGCTCCACATGTCGAAATACGGTGTTTTTACAAACGAAAAATCTCCTCTTACCCAATCCGTTGAAGCATTATACAAAAGCTCAAAATCCGAAATCGGAACGGTCGGAACATTATAAATCCAAACGATTCGTATAGCCAAAGCAAATAAAAACAAAGCGGCGCCTTGTATCCATACGGGAACCTTCCATCTGTTAACCAAATATATGATTGCAGGTATGAGTAGGAAAAATAAAAGAGCGGCAAAAAACAAGACCAATCGAAAATCGGTAAAAAGCGTGATGCAGGGCTATCACCGCCAGGCGCTCATGCTGCACCATCCCGTGG
>JAAYHZ010000467.1 GCA_012744235.1 Clostridiaceae bacterium | reverse complement strand
TTCAACCCACGCTCCCGTATGGGAGCGACATCCAAGATCTTCGACCCGGATATTATCGAGCGGTTTCAACCCACGCTCCCGTATGGGAGCGACAAACGGCAATTATCGTGGAATAAACGGAGGATTAGGTTTCAACCCACGCTCCCGTATGGGAGCGACGTCGTCATATATCGTCACAGGCATACCTTTGGTGTTTCAACCCACGCTCCCGTATGGGAGCGACCGCCATGCTCCTCGGATGGCGTTCCCGGTATAGGCGTTTCAACCCACGCTCCCGTATGGGAGCGACATTGAGAAATATTTTGAAAATTTTGAAAAATAAAGTTTCAACCCACGCTCCCGTATGGGAGCGACAACGATGAGGTTCCCGTCAAGGCTTCAATTCCGGGTTTCAACCCACGCTCCCGTATGGGAGCGACTCTCGACAGTCGAGCGGGATTTAAGGGGCTGCTCAAGTTTCAACCCACGCTCCCGTATGGGAGCGACGCTACTGGATAGAACTACAGATGGCGGGGCCAAAGTTTCAACCCACGCTCCCGTATGGGAGCGACGACAGATCGATACAATCACATACTTGGCATCCTATGTTTCAACCCACGCTCCCGTATGGGAGCGACGGGGTTAATCGTCCCGCATGCCATGAGAGGCTTGGTTTCAACCCACGCTCCCGTATGGGAGCGACGCCTTACCTGAGGCGTATCGGGAAACGTGCTTTCAGTTTCAACCCACGCTCCCGTATGGGAGCGACCGGAAAAGACAAAAGATCATTAATTTGGATAACAGTTTCAACCCACGCTCCCGTATGGGAGCGACAAAAGACGGGAAACTTGGACTTGCCGAGCCTGCGGTTTCAACCCACGCTCCCGTATGGGAGCGACGCTATCGGAGGAGAAAGTACAACATTGAGCAAAGGTTTCAACCCACGCTCCCGTATGGGAGCGACTGCTAAATATTGTGAATGATAAACTTTGGAGTCTATATCTTGATTTTTATATTTCTTTTCTTTGTATTATTGGTAACATATGTTACGCATTTTGCATAATTTTTAGTGCGAATCTTCTAGGGATTTTATGTGAGCATGGCATTCGCACTAAATAACAAGAGGTCCTTCAAAGTCGATCGATGGTTTTGCACCTATATGTACTACCTTTTCTTTATAGTTATTTCCTAGAGTATAGAATCGCAGACTGTCTTTTTCACGATCAATAATTTTCTCGAGTTTATGCTGTAATTCTCGATATTGGGCATAATCAAGCACACACTCAAATACAGAATTCTGTACTCGTTGACCATAATTCTCACACATTTTTGCAACATGTCTGAGTCTTTTCTGTCCGGACAAATCCGTTGTATTAACATCATATGTAATTAGAACTAACAAAGAATCACCTCATTTCCACAAAAACGGCGGATATTCTTCTATATCACCTCTTATATATCTTGCCAAAAGCATTGCTTGACAATGCGGTACTAATCCCCATTCAATTTGCTCTTCTAAGTAGGGATGCATAATAGTTTCCCTTTTTCTTTCTTGCCAAGCGGTTAGCACCTTCTTGCGAGCATTATCATTGATGACAACGGCACCATTTTCACGGGTAATAAAATCCTGTTTTGTAATAATCATTTTATTAACTAGACTCAATACAAACCGGTCTACCACTATTGCTCTCAATTCCTCCAGAATGTCAAGTGCTAAAGAAGTGCGGCCCGGTCTGTCTCTGTGAAAGATGCCGACATAGGAATCTAAACCTACTGTTTCACATGCAGCAGCACATTCGTTCGCCAGTATTACATAGAAGAACGACAGTAACGCATTAAGGTTATCGGTAGGAGGTCGCTTAATTCTGCTTTTCCAAACAAAGTCATCTTTTTGTTGTAATATAAGATCATCGAATATGTCAAAGTAGGTTGATGCAGCTTTTCCTTCGATCCCTCTTATTCGGTCTAGGGTATCCGCCTCCTTGAGTTCATTTATTGAGTTATACAGATACTCAGACACATTTTTTAGCTTATCAACATCTAATCTCATGCCATGGTCGCGGATAGCTCTGTCTACAATCGATTTTGCATTATAAAGCTTTCCTGTTATCATATTTCCGGCAACTTTCACACACTCGTCTTCATTATCGGATAAACGATACTGAGCTTTTCGTAAAAGAACATTACCATTGCTCTCACCGATCACTCGTCCAAGGAATCGCCCATGCGGTGACAGAAAACACAACGATATATTGTTTTGAGTACATGCTCTCATAAGAGCGGGGCTCGCACCCATAAATCCAAAAGTCACTATTCCTTCCAGATTCAACAAGGGGAGCTTTAACAGATCTTTTTCTTCCGATCTTATAACAACCGTTTCCCCTTCTAGTGATAAATAGGCATCCGGGTTTGTTACATACAGAGTATTAAGTAACTTTCTCATAGCCTTATCCTCGTTAGAGTTATTTTTTTAACATATTCGATATATACCTGCTTACGCTTTTATTCTCATTTAAGACAGGAAGGCACAAGTTCGCAAGCGAGCACGACTTACACTTATTCCCCGTTTTAACTCGAGGAGTATGTTTTCTCTGCATTAACATATGCATTTCTTCTACTATGCTGCAAACCTCATTTTTTAACTCGGATGTAAATATGACATCTTCCCTGTGCTTAATTTCTCCATAAAACATGTAACCTTCGTTAATAGTGCAAGCTAACATTTCTTCCAAACACATAGCTTGGGCACAAAGTTGCAAGCGGTCTGCATTATGCTTTTTCGGTCTACCCTTTTTGTACTCAATAATAACAGGTTTATACTTTCCCCGTCTTCCATGAAGCGTTATACCGTTATCAACTTCATGAAACTCAACGACATCACAAATTCCGGTTATGCCTAGTTTTGAAGATGATACCGGCATACCTCTTGATATAATTAGGCCTTTTCTTTTTTCCGAGAGCTTGCCGCCGTGGGCGCTCTCGTGAAATATGTGACCTTCAATCGTGTAAACATTTTCAGTCCACATATTTTCTATATATATGAGCGCCCACTGTCTACGGCAAAATGCAAAATGCTGAATTCCTGATAATTGTAAATAATCTTCTTCCTTGTACATTTTTATATCATTCTTATGCATGTTACTCCTTCCGGAATGTTTTCGGTAAAGACGGTTACTTCATAATCGCTATATTCTCTGGCGGGTTTTTCGAGATCTTTTCTTGTAACTTTTACCGTATCGAAAAGTACATGCGCCGGAGCATTGCCAAAGGTGCCATTATGCTTAAAAACAATTAACTCTCTTACGGCCATCTTCCCTCGAGCCGCAGATCGGTCGTGCTCGAACATGTTTTTAATTGCCTCCCACAGAAGATCCAAATCATCATCAGAAAAACCGGTGACTTTCGCCAAGTTTGCCGATACAAATCCTTCCATCCTATAAAGAGCATACGGAATAATATGTTTTCTGCCCATTTCCGTACCTTTCTTTTCCGCATCGGCTTCCGTTGTTATTGCCACCCTTGTAATGGTAACTTCTTGTTGTACAATGGGATCAATGCTTCGTGCGAAGCTCAATTGCACGGGACCTCTGACTTGTCCGCAGCTTAGTGCCGCTTTAACGAATGTTGTCATGACCGCACCGAATGTTCTTATGTCGTAAAAATTGGAACACATAAAATCACGTATCTTTTCATCAATACCCGGATCTTTCTTTTTCGCTTCACCGATACTTTTTTCATCGACACCTAGATACTGATATGCCGTTCTGTCGCTGACGTTTAAGGGGATATTTTCTTTTATGTAGATTTTGTATTCTTTATCACCCTCTTTAACCGCTTCTACGTAATTTCTTATCTTTCTTTTTATACAGACATCGGTTACAATTCCGTGTCCCGTCTCGGGATCAATTCGAGGCATGTTCCCGGCATCAGGATCCCCGTTGGGATTGCCATTGACTACATCAAAAAGAATTACAAATTCATACCTGCTATTTATGGGTTCTCTCATTTCTAATTACTCCTTTCTAACCTTTTCATAATTGGCTTGTTTTTGATGATAATAACCTAAAATAAATATTCCTTGTTCCTCTAGCGTTAAGTTCGCCGGAAACGGATCATCGTTGACTTCCAACATATTCAGCAGCTCTCTTATCTTAATCTCCGCATTTTTACCGTACTGAGCTTTCGCAATATGGTGGTTGCTTAATCGTAGCAGTACGGGGAAAACGGATGCAGGCGTTGCACAAGCCGAGGTAAAATATCTGTCTTTAATCGGTGTGTTAATTCCCGGATTCGCTTCCTCCTGTACTTTTTCCAATACGGAAAACAAACGCCCCAATATATATGCTTTTTCTTTACATTCGGGATTTAGCGCCACTGTTAAGACCTCCTTATATTTTTGATAATTGTATTTTTTTATCAGATAAGCTTTGATAATTCCCGCCCTTGCTCGGTTTATATCTCTATCAGCCCGAATTCGTATCATTATGGCCGAGTACAACGCCGAAGGATACGGCTGCCCGGACAATATCGCTCGTAAAACGGCTCCTGTCAATAACGGTGATGACGATTTGTCTTTCGATGCTTTAGGTACCGTCTCCAGCATGACCTTCCATAGAGGTACATATTGGTAGTCATCCGGATGTCTTGCAATCTCCATGTTTCTGTAGTGCTCAACCAATCGATCTACATATGATCCGTACCTGCCGCTTAGAAAGAATCGTATAGAGATTCTCCCTGCATTGGGGGATAAAGCCAAAACATAAAACGGCACATCCGGATCCAATGATTGATCCGCCTCTTCAATAGGCATCCCCGATGCCACTTTCCGAAAAAGATCTCGGATCCGATAAGTCGTCTTTGTATCTTCAACGTTTTCAGGTCCCTGAATTTCTTCTTCGCTTGGCATAAGTAAAAAGTTAAACAAATCGAGATACTGCGGTTTCGTACTTTCCGCCCAAAAAACAACGGCGCTATCTCCTATGTCAATTCGATGATTGTAACTTCCGAGCATAAAATTTAGTGCCGTAGTATAG
>JAAYHZ010000173.1 GCA_012744235.1 Clostridiaceae bacterium | reverse complement strand
ATGGCATCACCAAAGTCATATGTACTAAGCCCCGGCATCACAGTATCAAGATCTATAACACATAGCGGCTCACATGTATCTTTATCCATTAATATATTGTTATATTTCGTATCGTTATGAGTAACACGCAGAGGCAGTTCTCCTTTTTCTTGCATATCCACAAGCGTTGATGCGATTTCTCGATTATTCTCGAAGAATTTAATATCTTCTTTTACATCTTTGGCTCTGTTTATAGGGTCCAATGCTACGGTGTCAAAGAAATGATTTAATCTCTTTTTTGTATTGTGAAAATCGGGAATTGTTTCATGAAGCTTGTCCATAGGAAGATCCGATAATAAATGCTGGAATCGACCAAAGGCATATCCGGCACTCCTTAAAACCTTAGGGTCCTCTGCTGTTTCGTGAGTAACCGAATTATTAACATACTTACATACCCGCCAAAAGCCATGTTCACAGCAGGTATAATTCTTTCCTTCTTTATTATCTATGAAATGAATTATATTACAATCGCATTCCGATTTCTTCGAGCTTACATGAAGAGAAACTTCCTTGATATTTCTCATTACTTTTACAGGCTCTTTAAACACGTAATCATTGATTCTTTGGAATATATATTCTTCATGCATACCATTCCTATTTTCCACTTTAACACGATATGTATCATTTATATGTCCATTAATACACTGAGCGTAATCTACTATTGTACCCATCGAATCGTAGTATTTACTTACTTCTTCAAGCATATTCAATGATTTAAGTTCCATACAATATTCTCTCCCTAATGACTTTCAGTTTTAATTTTTAATACTTATTCAATATAATTTAATATTTATTCACTGGTAAATAAAATAATTATAATCATAAATTTTTAATATTTAGTTATTTATCTGAGATACCGGGATCTTTCTTTTCTTATTTGAAAAAGGGTATCATAATTATCAAACACTTGTACTATATATGTGATGTCTCCCTTGCTTAGTACCAATTCGTCTCGTAATCCATTAATGAATGATGACGTTCCATATAGTTCGTTTTCGCGTCAGTGTCAAATAGATCAAGACTATTCAATTTAACATATATGGCAATAGCGAAAAATTTACTCTCTGATATACTAGAAAACTATATACGGCTTATACTTCCGAAGGACGTGTATATCCGTTAGGTATATTCTGAACTCTTGACTCAACCATTTACTGAAAATAATCTTCATCGTAAAAGCATATAAATCCAAAAAAATTGGATACTAATAATCGAATTTACGTAATGAGTATAAGTTGGCGAATCAATGCATAAACAAGATTTTTTATGTTGTACATTACTTAATTATAAGTTTATATAAATTTAAGCAAGTAATTAATATCTTAAAATCCATTCCATAAATATTTATATTTTGTATTATAAAAACTTTCTACGGCATTTTGCAAAGTAGATTTAATATGAAAATAGTAACAAAATATATTCTTTTAGGGCATCTCAAACAGAGTATTTTAAATTTCTATTTTTTAGTACATCTAAATCATTATTTAACCTAATATTTTCGCCAAACCATCCTATTAACAATTCCAGTATAACTCTGAATAATTTTTACTACTTTCGTGCTTACATTTTCATCCGTATAATCGGGAACCGTGACACCGATATCACCGTTTTTATACATATTTACCGCAAGGTCAACGGCTTGGAGTACTTGCTCCGTAGTTATGCCGCCTATGATGAAATTACCTTTGTCCATAGCTTCAGGCCGCTCCGTACTTGTTCGAATCGATACGGCAGGAAATTTGAAATAGGAAGCTTCTTCGGGTATTGTTCCGCTATCGGAAACTACGCAAAATGCATTGATCTGCAAATTGTTATAATCGGAGAAGTTAAAAGGTTTCAAGCTTCGAACATTAGGATGGAACTCAAATCCTCTTTTTTCAATAAACTTTGCGCTTCTAGGATGAGTACTATATATAACAGGCATGTTATAATGCTCCGCCATAGCATTTACGGCATTCATGAGGGCAAAGAAATTATCCTCTATGTCAATGTTCTCTTCTCGATGGGCTGAAAGTAAGATGTATTTACCTTTCTCTAAGCCCAATACATCAAGTATTTTGCTGTTTTTAATTTTTTCAAGATTTGCCGTTAAGACTTCCGGCATGGGAGAACCGGTTACGTAAGTACGTTCTTTGGCAACACCTTCATAATTCAAATACCTTCTTGCATGTTCGCTATAACATAAATTCACATCGGCAATGTGGTCAACAATTCTTCGGTTGGTTTCTTCGGGTAAATTCTCATCAAAACAGCGATTTCCCGCTTCCATGTGGAATATCGGTATACGAAGTCTTTTAGCCGATATGGCGGATAAAGCAGAGTTTGTATCGCCTAGAACCAAAAGTGCATCCGGTTTCAATTCCAAGAGTAACTTATAGCTTTTTGCGATAATATTTCCGATCGTTTCGCCTAAATCTTGACCGACACAGTTTAAATAATAATCGGGATTTCGTAAGCCGAGATCCTCAAAGAAGATTTGGTTCAACGTATAATCCCAATTTTGGCCCGTATGAACAAGGATGTGGTCGAAGTATTTATCGCATTTTTTAATGACTTCCGACAGACGTATTATTTCAGGTCTTGTACCAAGTATGGTCACTAATTTTAATTTGTTTACCGTAGAACTTGTCACAATCAAACCTCCTCGAAATAAGTATCAGGCTTATCGGGATTATAGCATTCATTAGCCCACATGATGGTTACCATATCTCTATCACCTACATTTTCAATATTGTGTGTATAACCCGTCGGTATATCGACGACTTCCAATTCATCTCCGCTGACATAGTACTCAATAACTTCTTCCGAACCGACTTTCCTCAATCGAATTACTCCCTTTCCGCTCACCACTAAAAATTTCTCATTTTTTGTATTGTGCCAGTGGTTTCCCTTAGTAATGCCGGGCTTAATGATATTAACGGATACTTGTCCTCTTTCCGGAGTTCGAATAAACTCGGTGAAAGAACCTCTATGATCAACGTTCATCTTCAACGGATAACTGAAGCCGTTTTCCGGAAGATAACTTAAATAGGTACTGTATAGCTTCTTCGTGAACTCATCGGACATATCGGGAATGGAACGATCTTCACGACTTTTCTTAAAAGAATATATTAAATCAACAATTTCACCTAAAGT
>JAAYHZ010000172.1 GCA_012744235.1 Clostridiaceae bacterium | reverse complement strand
CTCCTACTCCGTCGGCGGCGGCGGAAATCGTGATGCCTGATAAAGAAGCGCTTGTTCAAACCATTACGGACCGACAAGAAAGGCTTCTATATGCCGTTTTGAACCGGCTGATGCGAACACGGGAGTGGGTCACGAATTTGTCGGAAAACAGGCTCAAGATGCCCTTGACCTACCGCTTAGACCAATATCGCTTAAAATGCGACCACATGACTACCCTCATGATCAATCGGATGACTGCGACGGTGCAAGAGCATCGAAACCGGATAGTAGGTTTATCATCAAAACTGGATGCGTTAAATCCGGTTAATACCATGAATCGAGGTTTTGCCATTGCGGTACATACAAAAGACGGTTCGATTCTAAAAAGCGTAGACGAAACGGAGCCCGGAGAACGATTGAGAATTTTCCTCCGAGACGGTACGGTGGATTCCGTGGTTTCCGGCAAAGAAAAACATATGCAAGGGGATTTGTACGAAGAGGTGATACACGGTGAATAACGAGAAAAGCTTTGAAGAAAATATGCAAGAGCTCGATCAAATTGTAAAAAATATTGAATCGGGTAAATTAAACTTGGAGGATATGCTGAAGGAGTTTTCTAAAGGAATGAAGCTTTCAAAGTATCTTCTGAAAATGCTGGATGATATCGATAAAAAGATAGAAATGATCGTAGAAAACAACCAAAACGAAATAAAATTGACGGATTTTGAAGTATAAAGGAGCGGCATGGATTTTAAGCAACAATTTGAATCGTATAAAACAAGAATCGACAACAGGCTAAAGACCTATTTTCAAGATGAATGCGAAGAATGCAAGACTTTAATCGACTCGGTAAAATACAGTTTGTTGGCCGGAGGGAAAAGAATTCGGCCGGTGCTGATGTACGCCGTATCGGATATGATCGGCTGTGCGGAAGACCGTACCGTTGACGTATTTGCCGCCGCATTGGAAATGATTCATTCCTCGTCTTTGATTCACGACGATTTGCCGGGAATGGACAACGACTCCTTAAGAAGAGGTCTTCCTACCAATCATGTGGTGTACGGGGAAGGAACGGCGATTATAGCCGGGGACACGTTAATGTTTAAAGCCTTTGAAATCGCCGCCGATCACGTTTACAACAAAAGCTTCAAGAAGGGCTCCGTAAAAGCCCTTTGGATGCTAGGAGAGGCGGCCGGACACAAAGGGATGACCGGAGGACAAATGATCGATATGGAATCGATTCCCGATAAGACCGATCTTAACAGATTGATTCTGATGAACTCGAAAAAAACCGGAGCTTTAATTGATTTTGCCGTTAAAGCCCCGATATATATAACCGAAACGGAACACATACATGAAAAAGCCCTGGACGTATATTCCAAAAATATCGGGCAAGCTTTTCAGATCAAGGACGATATATTGGATTACGAGTCTTCGGAAGAAGAGCTGGGAAAAAGCACAAGCGATGAAAGAAACCGAAAAGCCACTTATGTAACGGTTTTAGGCTTGAATACCGCCAAAGAACATCTATATGCTTGTTACGATACTGCCTGCAGTGCACTGAAGCCTTACGGGGAAAAGGCGAGCTTTTTACTGGCTCTGGCGGCCTATGTCAAGGACAGGGGAAAATAATACCGAAGGATTGATTCTAAAAAGAGACACGGAGGACGGATGAAATCTTTTTTCAGTGAGTACGTATATCTTACGGTACCGATATTATCGTGGTTTATAGCACAATTTTTCAAATTTGTATTCGTTATGATTCGATATAGAAAACCGGATTTTAAAAGACTGGTAGGTTCGGGAGGAATGCCAAGCGGACATTCCGCTTTTATCGTATCCTTTGCTACCGTAACGGCGAAGCATTTCGGAATTTCCTCCTATCAATTCGGATTTGCCGCAGCGGTAGCCATAATTGTCATGTACGACGCAACGGGTGTACGG
>JAAYHZ010000171.1 GCA_012744235.1 Clostridiaceae bacterium | reverse complement strand
GTATATGAACTGCGTATAAAGATCAACGATATTGCCCGGCTCTACTTGCGATGCCTGTTTATTTAAAATATCAAAAAAATCCTTTTTAATGATTTCATCAAAAAGCTCCTTTTTGTTTTTATAGTAATAGTAAATCATCGGCAGGGAGCAGTTAACGTCATTGGCAATATTGCGTATGGTGGTTCCGTAATACCCGTTTTTGTTAAAATGATCAACCGCCGTTTCCTTGATTCTTTCTTTCAAATCCGTATTTACCATAACATCCGCCCTCTTATTTAACGTTCGTTAGAATGGTATCATATGGTAAACCGAATGTCAATACATTTTTAAAAATTTTTTTCGGTTTGGATTCAATAGAATTCCATTTGAAACGGGAGCGTTATAAACGCTCCCGTTACAAAACAAACACAAAAAGAAAGGATGTTAACACTTGGCAAATATTTGCAAAGTGTTTTAGAAACTAACAACTGTGAGGAAGTGTATCACAATTATCGTACTTTGTCAAAATGAAAATACTTGCAATACTCCATATCTACGTATCCTCGTCCGAATACTCTTCGTCAATGTGGCTTGCATCGCAAAAAGGCTTGTTTTTCGAATGTCCGCACCTACACAGCATCACTCGGTTCCTCGTTTCGTAAAGGGTTCCGTCTTCCGATTCAATGGGGATATACCCTTTCACAAAGATGCCGGAGCTTACGTCCATTTCAGGATCCTGCAAAATGACAACCTCGGGTTCGTGGTCCGGTTCGATTTTTTCGCCGTTTTTATATACGGCGGTAATCCTTCCCGCCGGGCACTCGACGGCGGCACGGATGGCTTCTTGTTTATTCTCTTCCTCCTCGGAGTTTTCAATCAGCTCCCAAGCGGTTCCCTTGTCTCGATGGCAAAACCTTGCTAACGCACACCGATAATCGTCCAAGAGGTTCAAGCCGGACCCCTTGATCAATTCGGCTCTTTCATCGTACGGAGCTTTCGAAGCCGTTTCCTTTCCTTCGAAACCGATTTTCCCGTGGGTTCCGTCGCAAAAAGGAGGTGTTTTCGTTTTTCCGCATCGGCATAGAGCGTAAGTTTCCCTTTGAGGAAGGGTACGTCCCTCCTCGAATACATAATGCTTCCCCTTCGGAACAATAATTTTTTCTTTAAGGGGCACTCCGCCCGTTACAATGTAGGGGCCGTTTTTGGTCACCTTGATTTTCATCCTTCTCTTATCCTGTGCCATGTGAATTCTCCTTACCCGAAAAAGGGCCCTTTTTATGCCTTAAAAAGCTTCTTTAATCTTTCCATGCCCTATACAGCATATCATATATTTCCTTGTGCGTCTTCATCACATTTACAACGCAAAGGTTGGAATCGGTAAAAGCATGAACGGTAAAGCCTTCCGCTATTAATGTGCAATCCTTATCTCGGGTTACACGGTAACCGAAGGTCACCCGAGCTCCGGTCAGTTTTTCAATATGCACGGAAACGGTCAACTCGTCCTCGTATAAAGCTCCCGATCGGTATTTTACATAAAGCTCGGACAAAGGGAGCAAAAGCCCCTTCTTTTCCACTTCGGAATAGGACATACCTAAGCTTTTGATGAATCCGGTTCTTGCCGCTTCAAACCAAACGGGGTAATGAGAATGATGAACAATGCCCATTTGGTCCGTTTCCGCATACCGAACCGTTGTTTTTTCCTCGAAGGTTTTCATACCGGAAACCTTTCTTCCAAATATTCAATGCAGAAATCCAAATAGTCTCCCGTAAACTTTTCAATTTCTCCTAAGTCGCTGAGCTTCGCTATGTTCAGGTCCATCGGCACCTTTCCTAAAAAAGGAATACCCATTGCGGAAGCGATTTCTTCCGTCTTTCCGCTGCCGAAGACATCGATTCTTTTTCCGCAGTCCGGACACAGGACGTAGCTCATATTTTCCACGATTCCCGCCACTTCAATATTCATCTTGTTGGCCATATGAACGGCCTTTTTCACAATGACGGATACCAGTTCTTGAGGCGAGGTGGCTATAATCACGCCGTCAACGGGCAGCGATTGGAACACCGTCAGCGGAACATCCCCGGTTCCGGGAGGCATATCGATAAACATATAGTCTATGTCTTCCCATATGACATCGCTCCAAAACTGTTTAATGGCTCCGGCAATGACGGGGCCTCTCCAAACCACCGGTTGGTCTTCTTCCTTTAACAAAAGATTCACGGACATGACACGGATGTCGTTATGGGTGGTTACGGGATACATGCCGTTGTTATCTCCTTGGACGCCCCCCGATTTCAATCCGAACATCCTCGGAATGGAGGGACCTGTAACATCGGCATCCAAGATGGCCGTTTTGTATCCTTTACGTCTCATTAACACCGCCAGCATGGAGGTAATGGAGGATTTTCCTACTCCCCCCTTGCCGCTTATGACCGGTATCACTCTTTTAATTTCACTCAAAGCATTTTGAGGAAAACGAAAATCCTCTTTGCCGCAGTTTTCTTTTTGTTGGCTTGAGCACTTGTTCTTGCTCGGGCAATTGTTGCAGTCCGCCATTTTTTATTCCCCTTCCCTTTTAATCTCAAACAATCATAGGCTTGCTTCTTTGACCAACCGGTCAATTCGCAAATTCGGTGCGGCGTTTAACGTTAAATCCGAATAAACGCCGTTGATGTAATAATAGTACCCGGTAGCAGCCACCATGGCGCCGTTATCGGTACAGTAAACAGGCTCGGGATAATACACCTTTATTCCCGCCTTTTCTCCTTCTTCCTTCATATATTTTCTTAATAACGAGTTGGCCGAAACGCCCCCGGCAAGACATACGGTTTTCATGCCGCAGGCTTTTGCCGCTTCGATTGTATTTCGAACCAGAACATCGACAACCGCTCTTTGGAAGGATGCCGCCACGTCTTCTACCCGATAGGATTCCCCTTTCATCTTCATGGTATTGAGCCGGTTAATAACGGCGGTTTTAATCCCGCTGAAGCTAAAGTCGTAAGGACGGTCGTCGAATTTTGTCTTCGGAAAATCAAAGGCCTGGTCGTCCCCGTCCTTTGCCGCCTTGTCAATGGCGGGTCCCCCGGGATACCCAAGGCCCAATACCCTTGCCGTCTTGTCAAAGGCTTCTCCCGCAGCGTCATCCCTTGTCTTTCCTATGATTTCATATTGCAAATAGTCCTTCATCAAGACGATATGGCTGTGTCCTCCGGACACGACCAAGGCAATAAAGGGCGGTTCCAGCTCCTTGTGGGTTAAAAAGTTGGCGAAAATGTGGCCTTCAATATGGTTGACACCCAATAAAGGAACATCCCAAGACCAGGCCAATGCTTTTGCTACGGCGATTCCCGTAAGAAGAGCCCCTACCAAACCGGGGCCGTAGGATACGGCAACTCCGTCGATGTCTTTCGGGTCCGTATTGCTTTTCGCAAGGCATTGGTCCAGCACCGGGATAATGTTCTCCACGTGCTTTCGGGATGCAATCTCCGGCACCACACCGCCGTAAGGCTTATGAATATCGATTTGGGACGAAATGACGCTTGCCAAAAGCTCTCTTCCGTTTTTAACGATGGAGCAAGCGGTCTCGTCGCAAGTGGTTTCCACGCCCAGAATATATATGTCTTTCAAGATAACTCCCTTTTTCTTAGAATATTTTTCCGATAAATAATTGATCCGCCAAAACCAATGCACCGAGAGCAAACAGGTAATAGGAAAAATAGTTGAGCTTGCCTCGATTCACCGCTTTGATCATAAATCGAACCGCCAAATAACCGCAAAAGCCGGCCGCAATCATGCCTACGGCCAACGGGGCGAAGGCGATACCGTCCGCCAAAGAAGGATCCTTGATCAAATCGTAAATATCGAAAACCAAGGCCCCCAAGATTACCGGTATGGATAAAAGAAAAGAAAACTTCGACGCTTCTTCTCTTTTAAGTCCTCTCGACAGCGACGCGGATATGGTCATACCGGATCGAGATACCCCCGGCAAAAGGGCGATGGCTTGGCCGCAGCCGATAAGAAATGCGTCGATTCCCTTTGACTCTTCGATGCTCTTTTTCCCTTTCGGGATTTTGGATACGACCAAAAGCACAAAGGCGGTGAACAAAAACCCGCCTCCCAACGACCCGCCGGTATCAAAAAAGCCCTTGAGCCAATCCTCCAATAGCAATGCGGCAATAACGGCCGGTACGGTTGCCGTTACCAGCAGCAGCACAGGCTTTGAAAAAGGCTTTCTTGCATAAGCCAAGATGTCCTTCCGGTAGACGGTGCATACGGCAACTAACGTGGCAAAATGAACACAGAGGTCAAAGGTAAACGTATTTCCTTCGACGCCAAATATGTTCTGAAACAAAACCAAATGCCCGGAGCTGCTTACCGGCAAAAACTCCGTAAGCCCCTGTATAATTC
>JAAYHZ010000170.1 GCA_012744235.1 Clostridiaceae bacterium | reverse complement strand
GCAGGTTACAAATCAGCCGAAACAGGCAGAGAAATATGTTTTTAGGAGGTAAAGAACATGAAAATTGGCGTTAGTTCCTACAGCTTTTCCAGGCCGATTCGTGCCGGAAAGATGACCACATTGGACGCTATTGTAAAAGCAAAGGAAATCGGTTTTGACGTCATTGAATTTTCCACCATTGTATTACCGGAAGGCGAAACGTTGAAAACGTTTGCACCGAAAATCAAAGAAAAGTGCGAAGAAGTAGGTATCGAAGTTGGAAATTACACCATCGGAGCGGACTTCATCAACGGATCCGGCGGTGACTTGCAAGCGGAAATCGAAAGAGTCAAAGGCGAAGTGGATATCGCCGAATTGTTAGGCAGCCCCGGAATGCGTCACGATGCGACTTCCGGATTCAAAAGCGACTATCCGCAGCAGGCGAAAAGCTTCAACGATGCACTGCCTCGCTTGATTGCAGGATGCCGTGCCGTAACGGAATATGCCGCCGAAAAAGGTATCAAGACTATGGTTGAAAACCACGGATTCTTCTGCCAAGACAGCGAACGCGTGGAAAAACTCATTTGCGGCGTCAATCACGTGAACTTCGGTGTGTTAGTGGATATCGGCAACTTCTTGTGCGTAGACGAAAATCCTTGCGATGCCATCGGACGCTTAATGCCCTATGCATTCCATGTCCATGCTAAGGACTTCCATGTGAAATCCGGTTTGGAACCGAATCCGGGCACCGGCTGGTTTACGTCCCGAGGCGGTAATTTCTTAAGAGGAGCGATCATCGGCCACGGTAATGTTCCTCTCCTCCAATGCATCCGTATCATGAAGAAGAACGGATACAACAAAACATTATCCATCGAATTCGAAGGAATGGAAGAAACCATCAGTGCCATTGAAATCGGTTTTAACAACTTGAAGAGGTTGGTGGAGCTCGCTTAATGAAACATGTAATTATATTGTTAGACGGGATGGCGGATTACCCCATCCCGGCTCTTTGCGATAAAACTCCTCTCGAATATGCGAGAACACCCCATATGGATAAGATGTTTCAAAAGGGTACGGGGGGAATGGTAAAAAACGTTCCGGACAGTCTGGCTCCGGGCAGCGCCGTAGCCAATTTAAGCGTATTAGGGTACGATCCCGAAAAGTATTTTACCGGCCGATCTCCCATCGAAGCGGCCAGCATGGGGGTTCCCTTAAAAGATACGGATATCGCCGCCAGATGCAATCTTATCACCTTATCGGACGAACCTATCTATGAAGACAAGACGCTGGTCGACTATTGTGCGGATGAAATCAGCTCCGAAGAAGCCGCCTTCTTGATCAAAGCTTTGAACGAAGAATTGAATTTATCGGACATGCGTTTTTATCCGGGCATCAGCTACCGTCATCTTTTTGTTTGGGGCAACGGGCCGACAAATATGCAGCTTACGCCGCCTCATGATATTACGGGAAAGAAAATTACGAATTATTTGCCTTCGGATCCCGTGGCATTGAAGATTATGAAGGAAAGCCATGACGTTTTAAAGAAGCATCCCGTGAATCTTGCCCGTATGGAAAAGGGCTTGAATCCCGCCAATTCCGTTTGGTTCTGGGGAGCCGGTAAAAAAACCGTATTGCCCTCCTTTGAATCCAAATACGGAATGAAGGGTGCCGTAATTGCAGCGGTGGACTTGGTGCAGGGTATCGGAGTCTGTGCAGGGATGGATGTTCTTAAAGTCAAAGGCGCTACTGGAAATTTCAATACCGATTACAGCGGAAAAGCAAAAGCTTGCATTGAAGGATTGAGAAACGGATATGATTTTGTCTTCGTCCATATCGAAGCTCCGGATGAGTGCGGACATCGAAACGAAGTCATGAACAAGGTTCGGTCTATCGAGCTGATCGACGAAAAAATCGTAGGGCCGGTTCTCGCCGAACTGGAGCAATACGACGATTTTAAAATCATGGCTCTCGCGGACCATCCTACTCCCCTGTCGGTAAGAACCCATACACGGGACGCAGTCCCCTTTACCGTTTACAAAAAAGGAGACTGCGGTAACGGCACATTGCCTTTCACGGAAGAAAACGCAGCGAAAACAGGTATTTTCTACGAAAAAGGCGTCTTTTTAGCGGAGTGCTTCATGCGATAAGAAAATTCAATTTCCAATGAAAAATCGGCCGATAGCGACCGATTTTTTAATGCCCTTTTAAAATGCGGTAAATGGCATCAAGCAATTGCTCTTTTTGCTCGGACCGCATTTTTGTAAGCAATGCATTTACCCCGTTCTCTTTTTCGATATATTCCAATAAAGTTATTGTATTGGTAAGACTCGTTCTTTCTCGAACCGCTTGTTTCATTTCTTCGCGTAAGTATCCGAACAGCCGGAATAGCTTTTGATTCGGCATACCCGGTACGATCTCTTTCACCTTCGTGTTCAAAAGGCATTCTTTCCATTCATCCGCGTTTTCCTCAAAGGAAAACACGCTTGCCTCGGATTCGTAATTCAACAGGCTTTCACCCCAAAAAACCGTGCCGACTTCAAGCAATTCGATTTTTTTATCTTGTGATTTTTTATAGTGCTTGTCTTTTACACCGAATTGAAGGATATCCGTTATATCTTCATCTCCCGAATTGACGAAATCCAAAAGTCTCAAGGCTCTTTCCGTTTGAGGAGATGTGATAAAAATAGCCACTGCCGAATCGGAAGTCCAATAAAATACGTCATTTACTCCCCCGCCGATCATTAGAAAGGAATCATCGGCATCGGTTTTTGCAAAATAGGGGCCTTGGTTGTTCCCGAATTCGGTGTATTTAATAGTCCTGTAGTCGGTTACGTAAATATCGTCATCCGGCTGTTTTTCGGATGGACCCGTCGGTCATATCGTATACGGTATCGGCGATTAGCCTTATCATGGATACATCTTGAAGATAGATATCCAGCAATTGGTAGAAGGCAAAGTTAACATTTAGATTCACCCCGGCTTCCAAATTTGCATCGATAAGGCGAATGAAATCCTCATACGTATGAACCTTATTGTTTCCGTAGTTTTTGATAACTTCCGGGGTGCAAATGGCTCCGTATACGCGAAAGACTTTGTATAGCTTCGGAACGGCATAGATCCGATCGTCAAAGCTTTTGGCGTTCGGGAGCCTTTCGATATATTCCGGCCCTTTCGGAAAGTATGTTGCTATTTCCTCGGTTATGTCTTTGATTAATCCTTTGTTCACCCAATCGGTGTACCAAAATTCTTCTTCGTGAAAATCGTATGCTCTTGGATTTTCATTCGTTCCTCCCGGCTTTAGAATGACGATGTCGTAAGGAATTCCCGACGCGGCCGCCGTTTCCAAATACTTCTCGTATCCGGTCGCATCTATGAGTTCCATAGTGACCGAGCAATTCAATGCTTGTTTCGTTTTTGACGATAGCAAATTCGCCGCTTCTTGTATACCGTCGGAGTAAAAAAGATAGATGTCATTGGCAGGTAAAAGGATTTTCACGTTCACAAATTTCAATTCGCTGTCCGGGTTTTGACCCGTCCCGTACGTAAACCCGCTGCTTACCTTACGGATGCGTTCCGGAACATCGCAGGATATTAACGATAGGATAAGAAAAAACGGGAGAAAAAAGAGGATTTTACGGCGTTGATACAACCTTGATTTTTGATTCATATTCGGATCTTCCTTTCCGATTGGCATACCGTCGGATTTAAATTTCCGGTTTAAGAATTAGGCGTCAGATAATCTTTCACCCAATTGAACAAGCGTTCATCACGATTCTCTTGCAGCTTATTCAAAATTTCATTGATCCCGTCGTCCCGTTGGAAATATTCCAAAATTTCCGTTCCATAAGGAAGCGCCCTTTTCTCCGCTAACGCTTTAATTTCATCGGGCATATAACGGTACATCGTAAAGATGGCTTTCCTCGCTTCTTTGTAGCCGGTTTTTTTGTTTACCTCATTCAGCATGCAAACCGTCCAATCATCCGCGTTTTCTTCAAATGCAAACGGAGCAATAGCTTCCGAATCATAATTCAGCAACGGATCGCCCCAAAAAAGCTGCTTTATATCGAGAGAACCGATTAAATCGATTTTTTTGTCCTCCGTAACCTTATAATGCCTATCCTCGACACCGAACCGAAGGATATCCGAAAATTCCCGATTCCCCGAATTCAGCAATTCCAAAAGCATAAGAGCTCTTTCGGTTTGCCGCGATGTTGTAAATATGGCCATTGCCGAGCTTGAAGTATAGTAATACAAGTCGTTGTTTATACCGCCGATGAGTAACAGCGAGCGGTCTTTTACGGTATCGGCAAAGTGCGGGATATACAAATATCCCGTAGACGATTTGAAGTCCATGTATTCATGGACGTAGATGTCTTCGTAGCCTTGCAAAATGCTGTTTTTATAGTCGATTATCCCCATATCACAGTATTGCTTGTATTTTGTGAAAACCGTTTCAGGAACTTCCGTATCTTCCAAATAACTGACCGTTCCGTTGTTGCGGTCGTATATAATGCTGCCGCTTACCGGTACTCTTTTCGTATCTTGGAGGTATATATTTAAGAATTGGCCAAAATTTAATTTGACGTAAAGCCGGTCTTCTCTGTCAAGATTCGATTCGATCAAATTGATGAAGTCGGCGTAGCCGTTTATTTCTTCTCGACCGTATTTTTCCAATACTTCTTGGGTACAAAGCACCCCGTAAGCTGCAAAGACCTTCGTGACTTTGGGAATCGCATAGATCCTGCCGTTCGGATCTTTGGCATTATCGATCAGCTCCGTATAGACGATACCCTTAGGGAAATATTTTTTTACATCCTCCGTAATATCTTTAATCAATCCTTTTTCCACCCAGGGCCGGTACAAAAAAATGTCCTTATCAAATTGAAAGGCACCTTCGTTTTCATTCGATGAGCTTGGTATCAGGAAGACAATATCGTAAGAAATCCCTGCAGCGGCCGCATTCTCCATTTGAGAGAGATATTTGCCGGCCTCGGTAAGTTCAAATGTAACCGTGCAATTTAAAGCTTTTTCGGTTTTTGAAGATAATAATTTTGCAGCATTGCTTATTTCTTCGATTGTGAAAAGATCCGACCGGTTGATTAAGTACATCGGCATGAGTATTCTGACGTCCGTCAAATCCAACTGTTCCGTAGGAGGGGTGACGGATTCATAAGACACGAATTTACGGTTATTCTCTTCCGTATTACAGATGGAAAGAATATGAATGTACATAAAACAAGAACGATCAGAACGGCTTTTTTAAAAGGAATATTTTTCATAAATCACCTTGACAACCCTACTTTTTTTACAATATACACCATTACTATGATAGCATGTTCGGCTATTTTTGTAAATTTTTAACATTCCTTTTAAAATATATACGGATGAAAAAGGATCTTCATAACCGAAGATCTGTAAGGACGAGATTCGATTACCAAGAGGGAGTGAAAACCTTATTGCTATTTCTTTTTTAAGTCCAGCTTGGATTCTTCCCCTTTGATTAGCCTTTGTATGTTACCTCGATGTCGCCAAACCAGCATGACGGCAAGAATCATGGAGAAGATGAAAAAATCCAATCCCTTACGGAATACAATACCGAATACGGGCAACAAAACGGCACCGGTCATGGATCCTAAAGACACGTACCGGGTCAAAGCGACAAGGAGAATAAACACACCGATTAAAATCAACGCGATTCGATAATCGGCAAAAAACAATACGGTGACGGAGGTTAAGGCACCTTTTCCTCCCTTAAAACCAAAGTATACAGGCCAGTTGTGCCCGATAACGCACATAAGGCCTGCCAAAAGCATGACCGAAGGCGTATCGGGTGCCAATACAATACCGAAAACACATGCCAGCACGCCCTTGAGAACATCCCCTAACAATACGAACAGCGCTTTTTTCTTTCCCAAAACGCGAACGGCATTAGTCAATCCTGCATTTTTACTTCCGTGCTCGCGTACATCCACTCCGGAAAGCTTTCCCACAATAATTGCGCTGTTGATGCCGCCTAACAAGTATCCGACCAATGCGGCGATGATATATGGAATGACCATATCCGACCCCCCTCAATCACACTTTTTCGTTTCTTTCTCGGATAATAAATTTTATGGAAGTTCCTTTGAATTCAAAAGCCTCTCTCAGCTTATTGGCAATATATCGTTCATAGGAATAATGCATTAATTGAAGATCGTTCACAAACAAAACGAACTTCGGAGGTCTTACCCCTACTTGGGTAATATAGTATATTTTTAAACGCTTCCCTTTATGCGAAGGCGGCTGTACCATCGCTACGGCTTCGGACAAGATGTCGTTCAACATACCGGTGGGAACCTCTAAAGATGCTTGTTCATAAATTTCGTCGATTAAAGGAAACAACCGGTTGACTCGAAGCCCCGTAAGCGCGGATATGGTTACCATGGGAGCATAGGTCATAAAGGACAGCACCCGGAAGGTATTTTCGTAAAACTCATTCACGGTTTTGGTGTCTTTTTCTACCATATCCCATTTATTGATGGCAACAATAATGGATTTTCCTTCATCATGGGCGTATCCCGCAATTTTTGCGTCTTGGTCCGTAATTCCTTCGGAACCGTCCACCATCAGGATGCAAACATCGGCACGCTCAATGGCGCGAAAAGACCGAAGTACCGAGTACCTTTCGATATTGTCGCTGATCTTGCTCTTTCTTCGTATACCGGCGGTGTCGATAAAAATATACTTCTTGCCGTTGAACTCTACTTCCGAGTCAATGGCATCCCTCGTCGTACCGGGAACATCGGAGACCAGCACCCGTTCGTAGCCGAGAATTTTATTAATCAAAGACGATTTTCCGGAATTGGGCTTTCCGATTACCGCCACTTTGATGGCGTCGGTTTCTTCGCCTTCATGGGTTTCATTCGGGAAGTAGGAGATGACCTTATCTAAAACATCGCCGATGCCCATTC
>JAAYHZ010000169.1 GCA_012744235.1 Clostridiaceae bacterium | reverse complement strand
CTTAAAAGCTCCTCGACTTTTCCTTGCCCGATAACGGAATAGCCGTCTTTTCCGATACCGGTGTCCAACAGAAGATTCACCACGTCTTTTAAACGGCATTTGCTTTTGTTGATATAAAATTCGCTTTCTCCGGAACGGTAGAGCCTTCTGCAGATGCTGACTTCATCAAAGTCCACATCCAAACTGCGATCGCTGTTGTCCAAAGTCAAGGTCACTTCGGCAAAAGATAGGGCCTTTCGAAACTGCGTGCCTGCAAAAATGATGTCTTGAGATTTGCTTCCTCTTAAGTTTTTTAAGCTTTGTTCTCCTAACACCCACCGTATGGCATCGGCGATATTGCTTTTTCCGCTGCCGTTAGGCCCGATGATGGATGTAATGCAATTTTTAAATTCAAGGGTGATATTATCCGCAAAGGATTTGAAACCCTTCATTTCGATTTTCTTAAGATACATTCATACCTCCGGGTACTTGTCCGCCCTTTTAAATTTTAATACCTTTCAACAGCGCTTCTTTCGCTGCGTTCTGCTCTCCCTCTTTTTTCGTGGTGCCGATTCCCGATCCGCACTTGACGTTGTTGATATACACGGAAACATTGTAGATTTTTTGGTGGTCCGGACCCGACTGTTTTTCCACCACGTATTTGATTTTCACATTTCCTTGACGCTGTAAGCACTCCTGCAACTCGGTCTTATAATCGTTGAAGACGGTTCCCGTCAAAGCGCCTTCGATAATACTCTCCATGTTTCTGTAGATGAATTCTTTAACGGTGTTAAAATCCGAATCGAGATATACGGCACCGATCAATGCTTCAAAAGCATCGGCCAATATGGAGGGTCGTGTTCGGCCGTGGTTGGCTTCTTCTCCCTTTCCAAGGCGTAAATAGGTGCCTAATTCCAGCTTCATTGCAACTTCCTTTAAGGATTGCTCGCAAACAATAGCGGCGCGGATTTTTGTCATTTCCCCTTCCGGCATATCGATCTCGTTGTTGTAGATATAATCACCGATACAAAGGTTTAAAACGGAATCACCCAAAAACTCCAACCGCTCGTTGTTGTTTAGGTTGCCGATACCTTCGTTGGCAAAAGAGCTGTGGGTAATGGCGGTGATCAGAAGACTTTTGTTTTTAAAGGTATATCCGATGTTTTCCTCAAATTTTTTTATGTTTTTATCGTCCAAAACCAAATTGGCCATAGCTACTATCCAAACTCCATCTTGAAATTTTATCGAACGGTATTTTTCTTTCGCTTTAATTAATCATATCATAACAAAATAAAAACGTTCATCCTATTGCCCGATCCCCCTGTTTTATCCGTACCGGACGGTACTTGAACGAAAAAGGACAAGAAATCAGAACGTTTACCATATTCGTATGATATACCAATGGAATATTGATGTCAATAACCGTAAAATATCGGCGTTTATGAAAGGCAAAAACACCGATACAAGCTTTTATATAGATAATAAAAAAGTCCCCTTCGGGACTCTTTAGTTAAATAACGCTTTTAATGTAATCAACCGCATTTCCGACGGTGGATATTTTTTCAGCGACGCTGTCAGGTATTTCGATATCGAATTCTTCTTCCAGTGCCATGATCAGCTCAACGATGTCCAGAGAGTCTGCACCTAAGTCTTCTATAAAAGATGCTTCACTAGTTACCTCACTTTCATCTACGCTTAATTGTTCAACAATGATATTTTTTACGGTTTCAAAAATTTCGTCAGCCATTAACTGTCGCCTCCTATATATTTATTTTCCATCTGACAACTTCATATATACAATAAAACACCGTATCCTGTGTTGTCAACAATTTTACAATTTTAAACCCGCAATATTTTTTCAATTAAAGATTCAATTCTTTGATCGTTTGATCCAAGGTTTCCGGATCGCTAATATTATACACCGTGGCGGAGCGATTTATTTTTTTGATCAAGCCCTTTAATACGGATCCGGGTCCGATTTCCACGAAGGTATCGACCCCCGCTTCGATCATGGTTTCTACGGACTGCTGCCACAGCACCGGGCTGTAGATTTGCTTTTTCTACAATTCTTTCACGTTCGTATTCTCTTTTATAATTTTTGCATCCGCATTGGAAACCACCGGCACTTTCATTTCTTTTAGGGTGATTTTTTCAAGCTCCCTGTAGAGCTTTTCTCCCGCACCGGCCAACATGGGCGAATGGAAAGGAGCGCTTACATTCAAAAGCAAGCTTTTTTTCGACCCTTTCTTCTCGGTAATTTCCACGAATTTTTTCAAAGCATTTATTTCCCCGGAAACGGTAATTTGTCCCGGACAATTGTAGTTGGAAAAATAAATTTGTCCGAACTGCGAAGCTTCTTCCACGCAAGGCTTAAGCTCTTCTTCCGTCAAGCCCACGGCAACAGCCATGCCTCCCGTGCCTTCCGGTACTTCGTCTTTCATAAACCGACCTCTTTTTCGTACCAAAGCCACGGCATCCTCAAAGTCAAAGGTACCGGACAGCACATGAGCCGTATATTCGCCTAAGCTTAATCCTGCACAAAGATCCGGTTTTGCTCCTGCATTCAAAAAAGGAATCATACACAAAACGGACGCAATCAATATGGCCGGTTGGGTATTGGCCGTCAGCGACAAATCCTTTTCAGGACCTTCAAACATCAGTTTGCGGATGTCAAATCCCAAGACTTCGTTAGCCGTCTCAAGCTTTTCGTTCAATTCCGGAAAACGATCCGTCATGGCTTTGGCCATGCCTACGTATTGAGCACCTTGTCCGGGAAAAACAAATGCGGTTTTTGACATAATAACCTCCGATTACGTTACAAATTCGTTTTGCAATTTTGTCACGATTTTGGCATTGATCAATTTGTTCGTTTTTAGGATGACATTTTTAAATGTTTTGCCGATGGAGCTTCCGTGGCTTTTCATAACCAGTTCCTTTATCCCCAATACCGGCGCACCGCCGTGAATATCCGGATCGATGGAGTCCTTAAATTCTTTCAAATCCTTCTTGATCATGAAATAGGATGCCTTCGTCAGGATATTTTTCGTAAATGCCTTTTGCAAAAACTTAAAAAAGACATCGCCGCAGCTTTCATAAAACTTTAATATGGCATTCCCGGTGTAACCGTTTGTCGCCACAACATCCGAATCTCCTAAAATTTCGTTTCCTTCGGCATTCCCTAAAAAATTCAAATCGGTATTCTTTAAGATTTGAAAGGCTTCTTTGATATCGTCATTTCCTTTCGCCTCTTCAGCCCCTACATTCAAAAGCCTTACGGTAGGCTCTTTGATATCGTATAAAGCGTTCATATAAATGCTGCCGAATCTTGCGAATTGGACGTAATTTTCAGACCTGCAGTTGGTGTTCAGCCCGGCATCGATCAGCAAGGTCTTACCCTTCGGCGAAGGCAGAACGGCACCTAAAGCCGGACGCTTCACTCCGTCAATTCGACCTACCAACATGACGGAGCCGGTGAGCATCGCTCCGCTGTTTCCGGCGGAAACAACGGCATCGCCCTCCTTCGACTTCAGCATATGAAAGCATTTGACTAACGACGAATCGGTCTTGTATTTAACGGCCTCCACCGGAGAATCGTGGTTGGTGATAATATCCTCCGCATGGACAATTTCGACTAAGCTTCTATCATACCCTTTTTGCTCGATACATTCTAAAATTCTACCCTTGTGGCCGACCAATATCAATTGGATATCCTTCAGATCCGCTAAGGCTTGATAACAGCCGTCCACTACGGCACAGGGTGCGTTATCCCCACCCATGGCATCAATAATGATACTATTCTTGCTCATTAACTCCCATTACTCCTTGACGATTTTCTCCGTGTAATGCTACCAATATAAATTTACTGCGAAACACCATTTTATTATTATGAAAAATTTTAACCCACACAATAAAATTTTTATCCATTTTTCTTTTTACCTCGGCTTTGGCGATCAAACGGCTGTTGCTTTTCACGGGAGTACTGTACTTGATGTTGGCAACTCCGACTAACGCCGCATCGGCGTCGATGACGGCAATAGCCAAAGACTCGGCAAAAGCGTAAATGAATTGCCCTCTTACCACGTTCGTATTTTCAAAAAGCATGCCCTTGTTTGTTTCTAAAATGGAAATGCCGCTTTCATTGAGCTTGATATCCACCAATTCACCGACGATATCCTTGATTCCCAATGTCCTTACTTTTGCGAAATTTTGGTCGGCTACATTGCGCACCCGTTCCCTTAATTCCGGAATACCCAGCTCCAATCGGTCCAGTCGGATGGTAGGAACGCTGACGTTAAATAGGTCCGCCAATTCTTCATCCGTCAAAAACGGATCCGAGGTTAACTTCTCCACCAACTTTTCGTGCCTTTCCTTCTTCGGCATATGATTCCTTGACATTTCCTTCTTCCTCTCTCGTTATCTTTCCTATGACCAGCTACTATCAGCTACTAAGCACTATTAACAATTTTCAATATATCGAAAAATGAAGTAAATTACAAGAGCGTTTTTCCGTATTCCGCCTTTTGATATCATGTACCGGTGTTTTATGCTTCATGCTTAATAAATTCCTTTACATAGGTAGCCCCGGATATGACGGTTATAATCAATGCGGCTACCCATGCGATTCCGGATAAACTTTGTATAAAATCCCAAGGGAAATAGGACATGCATACCGCTATCATTTGGATGACGGGCTTGAGCTTCCCCCAGTTGTTGGCTGCAATTACATAGCCGGCGGATGCGGCAATGGTACGGATACCGGTAACGGCAAATTCTCGAGTCAATATGAGAAAGCAAATCCAGCCGGACAGCTCTCTCGTAGCCACTAATGCTATCATGGCTGCAGAAATCAGCAATTTATCCGCTAAAGGGTCTAAGAATTTTCCCGTATTGGTGATGGTATTCTGTCTTCGCGCAATATGTCCGTCCAACAAATCGGTTACGGATGCAAGTATGAAAATGATTAATGCAACCGTTTTACCCCATTGAGCAAAAAACTCGGCCAATCCGCCTTTTAACAGCGCCACAGGAGGCAGCGCAAACAACAGAAAAAAAGGTATTAAAACGATCCTTGCCAATGTCAATTTGTTTGCTGTGTTCATGGTACCACTTCTCCAATATAGTCGGCTTGCTGAGCATTGAGTATCTTTACTCGAACAATGTTGCCCTTATCCACCGGTTCTTCGCTTGCAAAGTATACGACGGTGTCGATTTCCGGCGCTTGGAATTTTGTTCTTCCTTGGTAGAAGATGCCGTCGTCGGATACGCCGTCACACATCACCCCGAAGGTTTTTCCAATGCTGTTTTCCGCTCTTTTCGCCAGTTTCTCGGTAACGGCTTCGTATAATGCTGCGAATCGGCGTTCTATTGTGTCCTCGTCCACTTGGTCGGGCATCTCGGCCGCCTTCGTTCCTTCCTGCGGCGAGAATTTGAAGATTCCTGCAAAATCCACAAGATCGCTTTGCACGAATTCCAGCATTCTTTGAAAATGTTCTTCCGTTTCACCCGGAAATCCGGTAATCAAAGAAGTCCTTATATATATATCCGGATACAAGGATCTTGCCGTTTTGATCTTTTCCGTGATAAACCTCATGTCTTCCTTGCGGTTCATTTTTTCACGAATATCGTCGCAAACATGCTGTATCGGAATATCCATATACCGAACCACATTCGGAAGACGGTAAATATCAAACAATTCGTCGTATAAAAACTCGGGGTACGTATAAAGGATTCTTACCCAAACGGAAGAATCCAAACGCGCTACCGATGTTACCAATTCATGAAGCTTACGCGATTTGAAAATATCGATTCCGTAATTAGCCGTATCTTGTGCTATCAAGATCAGCTCTTTTTTCCCTAGTCGGATTACCTCTTCGCATTCATTTATGATATCTTCCGGTTTGCGGCTCTTGTATCCTCCCCTTAACTTGGGAATTATACAAAACGTACAGTTATTACTGCATCCTTCCGCAATTTTAATGTATTCATAAGGCAGGCTCGGGTCAATGATTCTTTTTTTATTCAAATAGTCAATGTCGAATCCGCCCCCGATGTATGAAACATATTCTTTTTTATAGGAATCTCGAATGGCTTTGGAAATATTGAGACAATTGGCGGTATCGACGATGGAGTCTACCTCCGGCAGTTCTTTGAAAACTTCTCTTCCGTAGCGCTTGGACATACACCCTGCGACAATTATTTTTTCGACTCCCTGTTCTTTCAGTTGTCCTGCCTGAATGACGGTTTGTATGGATTCTTCCAACGCATCGTTGATAAATGCACAAGTGTTTATAACGATCACTTGGGCGTCTTCTACCCTGTTCGTAACATCGAATCCGTTCTCAACCAAATCATTCAGCATAATTTCCGAATCAACGGTATTTTTCGGACATCCGAGTGTAATAAAAGCGACTTTCTTTTTTCTATCGATCATATACGGTTAATGTTTATTCCTTTCCCAAAAAACAATTTCGTAAATCTAAAATCATTACATTTAAAAATCCGATTCTCTACAGTTTGCAAATTTTCTTCTCCGTTTGATAACTCTTATGATACATGAAATATGCCAAAATGACAACAAAATTATACCGGTTCGGCGGTGTCGGTTTTTTCTTTACAATCCGCCTGAATTCATTTAATATATAGGAAACGAACATCTTTTAAAGGCGATTTATATATTTTATCCGTTGCCGCACGACGGCAACGATTTGAGGTGTGGTGTAACGTAATGAATTTAAGCAGATTTATTGTGACCTTAACTATAATTATCGGAATATTTTTATTTGTTGTGGGTTCGGGGGTTCTCTATTACATAAACAATGTTGATCTTCCCGTTTTCTATGAAGAGCCCGACAACGACCCTAATAACGGCAATAACGACGACAAGCCGAATCCGAATACCAACCCGGGACTTAGCGATCTTTTGGACAAAAAGCAGTACCCGGTTAACTTCTTGCTTTTTGTCGGGGACTTCGACCAAACCAATACGGACTTTATCGCCCTTGTAAATTACAACCCGGAAAAATCGGAGTTTTCCGTACTGAGCATCCCGAGAGACACGAGAGTTCCCGGAGTCGCCATCAGTTTTCCTAAAGTCAATTCACTTTACGCCCGCCCGAACGGGCAAGAATTGGCCGTAAAATCCATTGCCAATATGCTGAAGGTCAACGTCAAATACTTTGTTTACATCAACTTGTCCACATTCAGACAGGTTATTGATCTTTTAGGCGGTGTGGATATCGATGTTCCGGTGGATTTAAAATACGACGACCCTACACAAAATTTACATATTAATATCCCGAAAGGGCGTCATCATATGGACGGTAAAATGGCGGAAGAATACTTGCGTTTTCGAAAGCCCAACAATAACGAATACACTTCGGAATTACTTAAATATTACGACGGATCCGATTTAAGCCGAATCAAGGTACAGCAAAACTTTGTAAAGGAACTGATCAAGCAAAAGGCCAATATCGTAGGGTTTGCGAAAATAAGCCAAATTGTGGAAACGATTTTTGACAATGTACAGACCAACGCAACGATGAGCGATGTTTTGAATTTGGCGAAAGGCTTGCCTACCGTCAGCTTGGATAAGGTAAACTTCTTCGTACTGCCCGGTACGGCGGAAGCCGACAGTATTTATTACGAAATGAACGAAGCAAAAACGGCGGAAATCATATCCGAATACTTCTATTCGAGAGGCAACGTATCCTTCGGAGAAGAAGATCCTACGGAACAAGGGGCAGGCTAAGGATTCATTTCTTTAAGGAAATAATAAAGACTAAAAAAACAGCGGTTTTTATTGAAACCGCTGTTTTCATATTCACTTCATTTTTTTCTTGATCTTTATCCTATCAGGTACCGAAATACCGTAGGTTGCAGCCGTCCATCGCCGCAGAAAGCATTTCGTTTCGAAACTTATGGGTAAGGATAACGATGTAATAGATGCAGCCTAAACCGCCGACAAATATAAATACGGATAACAAAACGACGCTTGCATTTAAACCTCTCGGATTATCCAAATTGCCGATTAATAATCCTCCTCCGAGAACCGTCAAAATCGCCCCTGCCGCCAGCAAAAAAAGGCTGAGGATAATTAGCCGCGTTAATTTTTGCGAGTACAATTGGCGAGACAAAACACCTTTTTGAAGAGCCTCCCGTATGAGCCGCCCGGCACCTTTTAAACGTCTTCTTCCGTATACTTGGTGGAGACGGTAGAAAAACCGGAAACGTTCGGCCATCTCCTCCGGTTCCGTTAAGTTGTTTTCAATACGGCTCATGCTATGACCTTGCTCCATCCTGCTATCCACATACATTTTAAAGTATTCGTCCACCATGCCGTGGATCGTATCGGGCAAGTCGCTTAACTTCTCTTTAATTGCCTCTATGTAGTCTCTTGGCATTTCGGTCCCTCCCTAGAGTTCTAAGAGGTCAAATGCTCAAAAGTCATTCGTCTTTTAAACCGCATTCGACACTCTTTGTCCTTCCAAAATTTTTTCGATACTCGCTAGCTTAACACAAGTACAGAGGACTTCAATGGCCATTTTCAAATCCTTTACGGGAGGCAAAGTAGGTGCAATTCGGATATTTCTGTCCTTTTCGTCCTTTCCGTATGGGAATGTTGCACCGGCATTGGTAAATTCCACACCTACGCTCTTAGCCAATTCCACGGTTTTCTTTGCACATCCTTCCATAGTGTCAAAGCTAATGAAATATCCGCCCCTCGGATTCGTCCATTCGGCGATTCCTAAGCTTCCCAATTCCTTTTCCAATATCTCAATAACGGCTTTGAATTTCGGTCTCAAAATCTCCGCTTGATGTTCCATATGAACCAATATGTCATCGAAACTCTTAAAAGCTCTCAGATGAAGCAATTGGATCATTTTATTCGGGCCGATGGTTTGCTTGGACAGCATTTTTGCGTAAGAGCGAATATTGTTTTCACTGGACGCCATTAAAGCCACACCGGACCCCGGGTATGATATTTTTGATGTGGATGAGAAGACAAATACACGGTCTTCATTTCCCGCTTTTTTACACTCATCCAAAATATTCACGTTCATTTTATCATATTTTTCTAAAAAATGCACCGGATATGCGTTATCGCAAAAGATTCTGAAATCCGGAGCGGCGGTTTTCATCCAAGCAATTCTTCTTAAATTATCGTCGGAGCATATCGAACCTGTCGGATTGCTGTAAACCGGCATGAACCACATTCCTTTTACGGAAGGATCGTCTCTTACCAAGTCTTCCACTTGATCCATGTCCGGTCCGTTATCGGTCATATCCACTTTAATTAAATCAAAACCCAAAAGCTCCGTAATGGCAAAATGGCGGTCATACCCGGGAGACGGACACAAAAACTTCACCTGTTTGCCGGTGCCCCAAGGAGGGTTCTTGTCGTCGGCACCGAATACAACCAATTTCATCATGACATCGAACATCATATTCAAACTGGAGCTGCCGCCTGCAATCACTCTTTCTTCCGTCGCACAAACCAAGGGTGCCAACAGCTTACGAAGTCCTCGGATCCCGTACAATTCTCCGTAATTCCTACAGTCAACGCCGTATTCGTCGGTACTGTCCGTATATATGTCAACGTTCTTAAACAGCTCGGTTGTCAAGTCCAGCTGTTCTTTGCACGGTTTCCCTCTTGTCATGTTCAAGCTTAAACTCATTTTCTTATACGCATCCAATTGTTGCAAGAGCTCATCTCTCATGTTGCAAAGCTGCGAATTACTCATCTTACATAATAGCATAGATCATTCCTCCGTATAATCGCTTTATTCAATCATAATAATTATTATACGAGAAAAAATCAATACGTTG
>JAAYHZ010000022.1 GCA_012744235.1 Clostridiaceae bacterium | reverse complement strand
GTCCGGGATGACGAATGTATGAGAAGGTACGACATCGGCAAATAGTACCAAAACAGACGGTAAAAAGGATGATAAAATAATCAAATAGGACAATTTTTACGTTGACAAAAGGAGGTAGTTTCATTATACTGTCCTATGGTCAGTAATTCGTCGAACATGTTGTTCGGCGGATTACTGTTAACATAGATCCATATCGATACTTATCAAGAGAGGTGGAGGGACATGGCCCTGTGAAGCCCGGCAACCGATATGCCATAAGCATATCAAGGTGCTAATTCCTGCAGGTTTATCCTGAAAGATGAGTAGTCATTATAATCTCTTCCTTCAGGGAAGGGTTTTTTGTTTCTAGAGGGTTTTTTTCAAAGAACCCCTGCAAAACAAAAGCAAGTGCAGTTGAAATAACGGTTATAATATCTTCGCAGGAATCGAAGTTTTCTAAAAAAGTTAGTTTCACCTGATCTTGAATAAAGGGATATGGAAGGACGAATTCTACGCTGATTTTCGCCCGTACGCGGCTGCGTGTATTCTTTATGAAAAGCGTAAACAAAAGAACACGGTGACGTCGCACGCCGTTTTGTTATTACAATATGTGCCGCAAGCGACAGCGGCGGAATGGAGATTTTTTATGACCGTTAAATTTTTTACATCCGAATCCGTTACGGAAGGACATCCCGATAAAATTTGTGACCGAATATCCGATAGCGTACTGGACTCCATCTTGGAATGCGATCCTTTTGCCCGTGTTGCCTGCGAAACGGCGGTAACTACCGGAATGGTTCTGGTGATGGGAGAAATTACGACGAATTGTTATGTAGATATACCGAAAATTGCTCGCAACGCCATTAAAGACATCGGATACGACAATGCCGAATACGGTTTTGATTACAAAACATGTGCCGTGTTGACGGCTATCGACGAGCAATCCGCGGATATTGCCATGGGCGTCGATAAATCCTATGAGAATAAGCTCGGAAAGCAGGACGAGCTTCAATACGGCGCAGGAGACCAGGGCATGATGTTCGGATACGCATGCAACGAAACCGCCGAATTGATGCCGATGCCCATCACTCTTGCCCATAACATTACTCGGGAGCTGGCACGTCTTCGAAAGGAAAGAATTTTACCCTATCTTCGGCCGGACGGAAAAGCCCAAGTGACCGTGCAATACGATAACGGTGTCCCGGTTCGGATCGATGCCATCGTCATTTCCACGCAGCACGACCCGGACGTAACGCAAAAGAGAATTCATGATGACTTAACGGAAAACATCGTCTTGAAGGTTTTGCCTGCCGGGCTTATCGATAAAGAAACGAAAATATTCATAAATCCCACCGGACGTTTTGTCGTAGGAGGCCCCCAAGGAGATTCCGGCTTAACGGGCAGGAAGATCATCGTCGATACTTACGGCGGCATGGGAAGACACGGCGGCGGCGCTTTTTCCGGTAAAGACGCGACGAAAGTGGACCGGTCCGGAGCATATGCAGCCAGAAATGTGGCGAAAAACATCGTTGCGGCAAAATTAGCGGATCGCTGCGAGGTGGAAATCGCTTACGCCATCGGTGTAGCGGAGCCGGTATCGGTTTTTGTGGAAACCTTCGGAACCGGAATCACGGATGACGAAAAGATTGCTTGCGCCGTAAAACACTTGTTTGATTTAAGACCCACCGCTATTATTCATAACTATGACTTAAGAAAGCCTGTCTATTCCCGAGTATCCTGCTACGGCCATTTCGGAAGACCGGATTTGGATCTGACATGGGAAAAGACAAACAAAGTACAAGAATTAAAAGATTACTTTAAGATCCGCACCTAATCGGAGCATATATTATTGAAAGAAGTCCTTCGGAATGCTTAACCGGCATTTCGAAGGACTTTCTTTGTGGGTACCCTGTCTTTTATTTGCCGAGAAATGAAACTCTTGATAAACTATTAGGGAAAATGTTCATTAAAATGAACGTATGGGGCTGTGATAATGAAAAAGATCTTTTTCAATTCGTACATAAAAGTTTTCGTATCCTTTTTGCTTGTCCTTTTTTTATTGGAAGGATGCCTTTTCTTGCTGCCCGACTCGGACAATTCCGATAAAATTACCGTGGGGAAGGAAGTGCAAAGCATGGAAGCCGGTACCGTGCAAGAAAAAAAAGTATCCCTCGCAGAAGAATCCGTTATAACGGAGCAAAAAGAGCGGGAAATCACGGAAGAGCCGAAAGAGCAAACGAATACGGAAACAACGGTAACGGATACCGTAAAAGAAGGGACGGAAGAAGATCAACCCCAAGATTTGTTTTTTAATGAGCCGAAGGAGAGCATCGGCACCTTCCGCATCGAGATTTTCAAAGCGGAAAGACGCTTGGAGCTTTATGCCGATGACGATATAACCGGTCGTTTTCCCGTCGCTTTGGGTTTTAATCCGGTAGGACACAAGGAAAAAGAAGGGGACGGAAAAACCCCGGAAGGCGAATACTAAATCTGCTATATCAACCGAGACAGCCCTTACCATATTTTTTACGGCCTAAGCTATCCCAACATCGAAGACGCGAAAAGAGCATACGATAGCAATTTTATCACCGAAAGAGAATTCAAAAGTATTGAAAATGCTATAAATAGAAAAGAAATTCCCAATTGGTATACAATTTTAGGAGGCGAAGTGGGCATCCACGGGGGAGGTGCATCTCGAGACTGGACGCTAGGCTGCATAGCTTTATCCAACGGAGATATCGATATTTTGGACCGATATATCGGCATCGGGACCAAGGTTTTCATCCGGCCTTGAATCCGTACCGCCTACGGAAATTTCGTTGGATATTGCCTAATTTTCGTGAAATAGATCCTCAGAATGGAGAAAGTTCTTCTATTGAGGAAATCATGATTTTACTTTACACGGAACCCTAATTATGATAATATATTAACAGTGATTGATATTGAAAAACAAATTTCGTATAATATATATACAGTTGCGTACCGGAGGTGTGTGTCATGACGACTTATATTTTAGGAAAATACATAAACAAAGCCACTGCCGCCACGACGCACATGGGTATTAATAAAAATAAAGAACTGCACGCAACTTGCAAAGTTGTGTTTTTTTTATTGTTAAATACAAATTTTTATCTATTTTCGCTATAATTTATTTATTTTTTATGTTATTGAAAGGTTTTGGGTATGACACTGAAAGAAATTGCCGAAATTTTAGAGGGAGAAATACTGTGCACGGGAGATAACGAAGATTTGGAGATCACATCGGCTTGCGGCAGCGATCTTATGAGCGACGTAATGGCATTTGTTAAAAACAGCGCCATGCTGCTGACAGGCTTGCTTAACATGCAAGTGATCCGAACGGCTGAAATGATGGATATGCGCCTGATCGTTTTTGTTCGAGGGAAGAAGCCGGACCCCTGCGTGGTGGAAATGGCAAAGCAAAAGGGAATCGCTCTCGTTTGTACAAAACATTCCATGTTTGTCGCATGCGGACTCTTGTACTCCCACGGATTGACCGAAGGAGGTAATCATCCTTGAGTAAGGGAGTTATAACGTTAAGCTATGAAATTAATGCCAATGATTTTCAAGCCGCCGGGGAAGCTTCCTCCACGGTAAAGAAAAAGCTGAAGCTTTTAGGTATTCCTCCCGAAGCCATACGGCGTGCTTCCATTGCCATGTACGAAGCGGAAATGAATGTGGTTATTCACGGCAATGGCGGTGTTATGAACGTAGAAATCGATAAATCGAAAATTAAAATGGTTTTTCGCGACAAAGGTCCCGAGATCCCGGACGTACGTCTTGCCATGCAGGAAGGATATTCCACCGCTCCGGATCGAATTCGT
>JAAYHZ010000168.1 GCA_012744235.1 Clostridiaceae bacterium | reverse complement strand
CGTAAACAATACCTATCGCTCCAATGCGGAATATTGGATTGTCTTACAATATTGTTGTTTTTATACCGGTTTTCGGCTGCCAAGCGGATGATAAAATTTTGTCGGTTTCCTTGTTTTCGTTAACGGATATCAGCGATTGGTCAAAGGCTTCTTTTGCCGTCATCATAGGCGTTACGGTTCTCATCGGATTCTTCGAATCGGTAATCGGTAATTTCGATAAACCGGTTTGGAATAAACGATTGCTTTTGTCAGGCATTATGCTGTCGGCTTTGGGAACCGCCGTTTTTATTTTGACAAGACAGCCTTATGCCGGAATCTTTTATTTTTCTTTCTTGCTAATGAAAGGATTTTTCGCGAGGAAAAGCCGATGATACGAAGCGTATCAACACGGTACGGAAGGATTCTTGAGATGGGAATGACCCGGTGTCATAGTGAAAGCGGCTTTTAAGCGATTCTAGACTGAAGGGATGAAAAAATGAAAAACAAATTTTTATTATCGGGTATTTTCTTTGCACTGTTTCTATTATTGATCGTAGCGGTCCGAAGTATCGATGTTGCCGCCATCGGACCTGAGGGGACCTCTATAGGGTTCGCACACGTTAATAAAGCGGTGCATGATTTTTTCGGAGTGAATCTTTTTTGGTACTCCGTTACCGATCGGCCGGGTATATTGGCGATATTTACGGCTTTTGTATTTGCCGTAACGGGCTTTTTTCAATGGATTAAAAGAAAAAGCATTTGGAAGGTAGATAAAGAAATCCTTGTACTTGGCGGACTGTATATTGTTGTGATCGGGTTGTACGTTCTGTTTGAAAACGTAATCATAAATTACAGACCTGTCATCATGCCGGGATACGAAAGACCGGAAGCCTCCTTCCCCTCCACCCATACCATGATTGTCTGCGTTATTATGGGAAGCGCCGTTCCGTTGATAAAAAAATACATAAGAAACGGCAAAGGAAAGGCCCTGTTGCAGGCTTTTTGCGGACTCGTGATTGGAGCTACGGTTATAGGCCGATTGATATCCGGAGTTCATTGGTTTACGGATATCTTAGGCGGAATACTGATAAGCGCCGCTTTGCTGCTTTTCTATGCCGGAATTGTAGAAAAGCCGGATTAAAATAAACGAATGTGAAGGGAAGAAGCCATGAAGCGAAAGTGTCTTGACCGCGATGTGTGGTGGAAATACAACAAATTTGAGGACGTACAATATTATCAAATCCGCGTTGATACGGAGGATTTTCACGGGTGGGTCGGTCTTATACAATTAAATGACGGTACATATCATTATTGGGATTTTCCCAAGGCGGGAAAAACGGCCGTAATCGGTAAAGGGATGACTTGGCTGCAGATGATTCCCGACGGGCAAAAGCGTGTCATAACCGCCATCTATTTGCCCGATCAAGCCTTGTCCGTTTGCTATACGGATGTGATCGAGAGCATCGAATACGACACGGACGGCGTCCTTGTCTATATCGATAAATACCTTGACGTTATCTTCACGCCCCAAGGCGATACGGCCATCGATGATCGGGATGAGCTTGAGGATGCATTTCGATCCGGCAAATTATCCAAAGGTCAATACGATGCGGCCATAAAAGAATGCGATTCCATCCTATCGGAGCTTTGCTCCGATATAGCGGCAACAAGCCGGCGATTTTCTAAGATCTTGCATTACGTGAATGAGAAAATAAGGAAGGGAGAAGAAAAGCCCTTTGCAAAACAATAATTCGATTGAAATTGATGAGATTCCCGTCGAGAGAATCGACGAGTTTTGGGAAAAGCATATCAAGTACCTTACGGAAGACGGCATCATAACGGAGCCCGAGGATATCGAGTACTTTTCCGGATCGGAATACCGGGATGCTATCAAGTCGCGCATGCTTCGAAACCGGGATAAGCTTCATATGTTATATTTTCTAAAAGAGGGCGAAAGAATCGGAGCGGCGCAATTTGTGACCTACCAAAGCGAAGACGGAAAATGCTTTCTGTTGGATTTTTGGGTGTTTCCGGAATATCGAGGCAACGGAACGGGCCGGAGCTGCTTTTACGCCCTTGAGCGCTACGTTAAAAAAGACGGCGCCGTATATTTTGAAATCAACTGCAGCAAGCAAGACTCCGTTCGGTTTTGGAAATCATTGGGGTTCGTTGAAAACGGCATCGACGAGCACGGTGTACCGCTTTTCATCCGAAGATAAACCGTAAAATTAGGAGGGTGACCGGATTTTGCGAACGGAAAAAGAAGTAATGGATCGAATATTGGATGTAGCGAAGGCGGACGAGCGTATACGGGCGGTACTTTTGGCAGGTTCTCGGGCGAACCCGGCTGTTCCTAAGGATATCTACCAAGATTATGACATCACGTATTTTGTCAAGGATATCGCGCCTTTTTACAACAATCCTTCGTGGGTTGAAGAGCGCTTTGGCAAGCCTCTGATCATGCAAATGCCGGAGGCGATGCGGTACCCGGTCGGTGACGGTAATTTCAATTACATGATGATTTATCCCGACGGCGTTCGTATCGACCTTTCTTTTGTATTTCATAAATACACGGATAACGGAGAGCCGGCCCTTGTTCTTCTGGATAAAGACAACGGCTCCGGTTTTATACCGCCCTTGCCGGCTCCAAGCGATGCGTGTTGGCATATCCGGCCGCCGTCACCTTTGTTCTTTTATTCTTGCTGTAATAATTTTTGGTGGTGCCTAAATAACGTGGCAAAAGGCATCGCGCGAGACGAGCTTCCCTATGTCATGCATATGCTGAACGTTACGGTTCGGTCCGAGCTGCACGACATGATCAATTACTATATCGGCGTACTGCACGGATTCAAGCTTTCCACGGGCAAGGACGGGAAGTATTTTAAAAAGTATCTTCCTTCCGACATTTACGCCCGGTATGCCGCTACCTATTCCGGCAGCGATTACTCCGACCTTTGGGCGGCTATCGATGCGATGTGCGATTTGTTCCATACGATAGCCTTGGACGTTGCCAAGCATTTTAATTTTACCTATCGGCAGGATGAAGAAGACGGAATACGGGAGTATTTGAGGATGATAAGATACGGAAAGTATTAAGCCTTGGAAAACTCGGTATATGCTATAATTATATTTATATATATTCTTTTGCATAGTATGCCAAACCGGTTAGTTATGGAGGATGAATCGATGTTGAATGAGATGTCTTTGGATACCGTTTGTGCTTCGCTTTGTTACGCTATGGGTATCGATGCACCGAACAAGGCGACGAAAGAGAATGCGCTTTTCCGCGAATATATCGACAAGAAGGCGGGAGGAGAAAAATTCGACAGAATCTTCATGTACAATCCCGATGCCATTGCACAATGGGTTTTTGAGAAATACCCATATTTGTTCTATGAGCTTTCGTCTCTTTGCGATTTGCGTCTTCCCCTTCGGTGTGTGATGCCTTCCGTAACCCCCGTATGCTTCGCCACCATGTATACCGGTGCGCAGCCGCAGGTACACGGTATTATGAAATATGAAAAGCCGGTCGTACGAACCGATACCGTATTCGATGTGATTATACGAAAGGGCATGAAGGCGGCAATTTTAGCCCAAACCGGCTGCAGTATGTCCAAGATTTTTTTGGAACGGGATATGGACTATTTTATCTATGATACCGTCGAAGAGGTAAATGCAAAGGCGGCGGAACTGATTCTAAACGACAAACACGATTTCATTGCGGTATATAACGGGAATTACGATTCGACCATGCATAAATACGGACCGGAAAGCATGGAAGCATTAGCGGAAGCTCGAATCAATACCCATGCATTTGCTACATTTGTATCTCTCATTAAAAACAATTGGAAAAATCACCGAACACTCTACGGCTTTGCAATGGACCACGGCTGTCATGAAATTGACGGAAATTGCGGATCCCATGGCCTTGACATGCCGGAGGATTTAAACATCGTGCATCTTTACGGCTCCTATATCGGGAATGCCGAATAAGGCGGTTTGGATGTTTCTTCGTATTCTTCGGGAGGGATAGCGAATGGTAATCGAATGCGTATGGGAGCATAACGGCAATGACACGCTGCTTCATGCCGTTCATTTCCCCGGCGCTTACACGCGCGGCGCGAGTAAAGAAATTGCATTGCGGAAAATGCCCGGGGAGGTGCGTTCGTACCTGTTATGGAAAGGCGCCGAGATACCGAAGGATATGGCGGTAACAATCGTGCAGGAGTCCTCAAGCGAGCTTCCAATCAAGGACGCGGATTCCGATGTTTTGTTCGATACGGAAAAAATACCGTTGACCGAGAAGGAATATATCTCGTTGAAAGAGCTTGTGTTAAAATCGGCGGAGGATTTTCTTTTTTTGTATAACGCTATTCCCGATAGAGACAAAAGCGACATTCCCGTACGGAAGACCTTTTACGGGCAGGTTCCGAGAACCGCCAATGAGATGTATATGCATACGAAGAACGTCAACCGATACTATTTCGGAGAAATCAATGTGAATGCAAGCAACGACGGCACAATCCTTGAGTGTCGGCGAAGAGGATTGGCAGCGTTGGAAAAAAGGTCCGATTTTCTAAAAAACTCTGTATTCAAGGGAAGCTACGGAGAATATTGGACTTTGCGAAAGGTGCTGCGAAGATTTCTCTGGCATGATCGCATCCATGCAAAAGCCATGTACCGGATGGCCGTAAGATTATTCGGTAAAAACGAAATACCGAATGTTTTTGCTTTTGAAGATTAAATTTGGGTTCACATAAAAAAGATGAAGGGTTTCCGATACGGACGGAACCCTTTTTAGCCTGTGACAGGTATGGCCTGTATACATCGGATTTTTTTCAAAAGAAATTCCTACGGTATGGTAAAATGAGTTATATCATTTTTTGTGAAAGGACAGGAAAATGAATGATGTAAACTGTCTGAAAAAGCATAGCCAAGGAGTATGTCTTGGTACTTGATAATGTAAGAATATTTTTCATTTTTTTAATAGTTTATCCCTCATTGTGGGATAACAACTTATGATAATATCTTTTTTAGGAGGACCGGAGTATGAAAAGGTTGAAAATTGCGGATGGCATACATATGCTAACCATGAACGTAGAAGATATATTGTTTGAGGGCATTTGGGAGATTGCAAACGGGGTGACGCTAAACTCCTATATCGTGCAGGGAGAAAAAACGGCTATCATTGACGGTGTCGTGAATTGGGACGGGGCACCGGAAACCCTTTTCAAAAGCTTGGAGGAAATCGGCGTCGATCCTCAAAGCATCGATTATTTGATAGTTAACCATATGGAGCCGGATCATTCCGGATGGATATCTCATTTCCGAAAAATAAAGGATGACTTTACGATCCTATGTACGGATCGAGCGGCAAAGCTAGTCGCATCCTTTTACGATGAAGATAAAATAAAGGTTGTAAAAGAAGGCGATACTCTCGACCTTGGAAAAGGTAAGGTATTAAGCTTCCATCCGGTTCCCAACGTTCACTGGCCGGATACCATGTATACCTATGAAAGGTCCACCAAGACCCTTTTCTCCTGTGACATGTTCGGTGCATTCGGCAGGATGAAAGACCATTTCTTTGACGACGAGATGACACCGGAAGAAGAGGCCTTTTTTGAATTCGAGGGGATAAGGTATTATTCCAATGTAATGACAACCTTTACGCTCGCTTTGAGAAAAGCGATCGAAAAAGCAAGATCCCTTGATATCGGTATCGTAGCCCCCGGCCACGGACCGGTTTACAGGAAAAATCCTCAAAAAATCATAGATGATTATATTAGGTTTGCCCGCTATGCTGAAGGGACAGGCAAGAATGAAGTCACCATATTGTGGGGATCCATGTATGGAATGACTGCAAAAGCAATTGAACACGCTGAAAGCATTCTTCAAAGAGAAGGCGTTAAATACAACAAGCTGCATATGCCGTTAAATAGCGAAAGTGAAGCGGTTGCAACCGTCTTTCAATCGGCGGGAATTATTATCGGAGCGCCTACTTACGAGTACAAGCTCTTTCCGCCGGTTGCAGCGGCTTTAAGCGAGCTTGGAAGAAAGAGGATTACCGGTAAAACCGCTTTTCGATTCGGGTCGTACGGGTGGTCCGGCGGCGCCGAGAAGGAACTGAAGGAAATAGTGGAAAGAAACTATATGAAGTGGGATTTCGTTGAATCCGTGGAGTTCGAAGGAGCTCCGAAGGAAGAACACTTTGCGAAAGTGGAAGCCGGAGTGATGGAGCTTTTAAAGAAGATGAGGGAGAAGGTCGTAGAATAGCATAGCGAAGAAACGAAAGCGGGCGGATGATATGAGTGATTTTCAAACGTACTTAAACGGTATCGAGGATCCGGATAAAAGGGAGCGCATGGAAAGCATCCCGGGTTTTATTAAAAAGGCATACCCCCGGCTGAAAGAAGAAATCAAATGGAACCAACCCATGTTTACGGACCACGGCACCTTTATTATCGCCTTCAGCATGGCCAAGGCGCATATAGCCGTTGCGCCGGAGACGGCAGCAATAAAACGCTTTGAAAACCAAATTAAAGAAGCCGGATATTCCTATACGGAAGGAATGTTTCGCATCAAATGGACCGATAAGACGGATTACGAATTGCTGCGCAAAATCGTCGCTTTTAATATCGAGGATAAAAAGGATATGGATAGATTTTGGAGATAATCCGAAATGTTTTTCGACAAAACGAACGACAACGAGGAGCATGCATTATCGATGCAATCGGCTTCCGTCGTTGTCGTTTTTTTTATGTGTCGGAAGTCTTTTACATATTTTTCTTCCGGTTGTTTCGTTTCATATGAAAAATAAAGAAAATATGAAAAAACTCCTTCAAAATTGTATTGGATGTGGCATAATGAAAATGTAAAATTGTTCATTATATTAAAGGTTAAGCCGAAAAAATGTCCGGCTTTTGGAGCGGTCAGATAGGGATTTATAATTCCTGAAAAATTCGGCATAGTCGTTGATATTCGGCTATGCCGTTTTTCGTTTAGTTTGGCAAATCAATAGCGCCAATGCAGTTATAGAAAATTTGAATCCG
>JAAYHZ010000167.1 GCA_012744235.1 Clostridiaceae bacterium | reverse complement strand
GGAAGAAGGTAACGCTCGCACAATACCAATACAAATGCCATAATAACGGAAGCGAAAACCATTTTCACAATTTCCAAGGTCAATTGCTTCTTGTTTTTTAATATATTCATTTTCCGATTCATGGATCCTATCAATATAACCATATTTACACAAGCCGCAAGGGAGTACGCCAAAGCAATACCGCGAACCTCCATCCCCGTATATCGGTAACTGAGAACAGAAAAGCCGACATTGACCGCAATGGCAACCAATCCGGAAAGAAGGGGCGTTACGGCATCCTTCACCGAGAAGAAGGAACGGTTTAATATGGTATTGACGGATTGCGCCACCAAGGCGATGGAATATAGTATCAATATGCGAGCCGTTAGATCGATATCGCCTTCCGTAAGCTTGTCCGAAAATTTGAATAAGGTTCGAATGACAGGATTAGCCAAAATCGCCATGGCAAAGGCCGAAGGGATCGCCAGCATCAGAACGGTTCGCAATGCTTTATTGAATTTTTGAATAAACTCGTCTTTCTTTTCAGCCGCAAAAAGAGTGGACAAAACGGGCAGCATAGCGACACCCATGGACTGCGCTATAATGCCTAAAGGCATCTGCCATGTTTTGCTTGCAATATTTAATGCGGTAACACTGCCTTCCGGAAAATTGGTGGTTACCGAATTGGAGATGATGATATTGACTTGCATGACGGATGTCGTCAGCAAAGAAGGGATCGCCAGCTTCAGCATTTGTTTAAAACCCTTATGTCGAAAATACAAGCCGAACCGATAGTGCTTCAAATGCTTAAATGTAAAAGCGATTTGAAACAAAAAGTATATAAAGGAGCTTAATACTACTCCCCATACCACTCTGTGAACACTATAGTGGTTGCTCGGGTCGTCACTGCTCAGAAAATAAATGCTGAATATACACAGCAGGTTATAGAGGCAAGGACCGTATGCGGCAACGACAAACTTTTGGTAGGAATTCATGATTCCGTTACATAACCCGGCCAACATTAAGAAACAGACCGACGGAAACAGAATTCTTGTCAATTGAACGGACAATTCATAGACCTCGGTGTTGCTTTTGTCGTAGCCCGGAGCGATGATGTTCATAAGCTGCGGTGCAAAAACAATGCCCAGCACGCTTACCACAAACATGGCGATAAATGTCGCATTAACAAAAGTACTGACGGCTTTCCAACCGTCCTCTTCGTCCTTTTTTTCGATATAGCCTGCCAGCATGGGAATCAGTGCGGCGGAAATCGCTCCGCCTACCAGCAAGCTGTACATCAAATCGGGTAATAAAAATGCCAAGTTGTATGCGTCGGTGACTTCGTTCATCCCGCCTAATCTTTCGGGAATCAACATCGTCCTGACGAAACCGAGTATTCTGCTTAAAACGACCGATACCATGATCATCATGGCGTTACCGGTCATGTTGTTCTTTTTTTCTTTTAACAAATCCTTCACCAACTAAAACTCAAGCCCCGACAAATATCTTCGAATCATGTCCAAAGCATGAAGCGTAGTATTTGCACGGATTCTTGAACGATCTCCCCATAAATTCAGTCTTTTAACCCAAACGTCGCATTTCGTTACAAGCGAGACATAGACCAAGCCTACCGGCTTGTCTTTGGTGCCGCCGCCCGGACCGGCGATGCCGGTTACGGACAAGGCGATGTCCGAATTCGTTCGATTTTGAATTCCTTTTGCCATTTCCACGGCACAGGCTTCGCTGACCGCACCGTATCGATCCAAAGTCTTTTCCGAAACACCCAATAAGTTCATCTTCATTTCATTGGAATATGCATTAACACCTCCAAGATAAACTTCGGAAATACCGGGATAATCGGTTAAACATGCGCTGATCATTCCGCCGGTACAGGATTCGGCAAGAGATACGGTTGTTTTCTTTTTTAATAAAAGCTCACAGACAACTTCATACAGTTCCTTGTTTTCCTCGGAATATATTTTGTCCCCCAATCGCTTCATTATTTCATCCGTTACGGGTTTCAATATATCATCCGCTTTTTCTTCTTCCGAGTATCGTGCGGTTATTCGTACGGTAACCTGGCCCACCGAAGCGTATGTGGCTATGGTAGGATTTTTTTGCTTGCTGACAAGATCTTCGATCGCATCTTCCAATGCGGATTCTCCGATCCCGAAGGTTCGAATATATACGGACTTTAGCTTCAAGTCCCCTTTTTTCGCCAAGTATGGCATGATGAAATTGTCAAACATCGGTTTCATTTCATTAGGAGGTCCCGGAAGCATGATAATGGTTTTATCCCGATGCTCGATTATACATCCCGGAGCGGTGCCGTTAGGGTTCTTGACGATAACGGCACCTTCCGGAAACATTGCTTGCTTTATGTTGTTGGAGGTCATTTCTCTTCCGATCCTCTTAAAAAAAGCCTCGATATCCGCAAGGCAACGGGCATCGGATACCAAAGGTTTTTCTAATATTTCGGAAACGGCTTCTCTTGTAATGTCGTCCTGGGTAGGGCCGAGTCCTCCCGTGGTAATGATAATGTCCGCTCGGCTTAACGCATTCTTAATACATGCAATCATGCGCTCCCGATTATCGCCTACAACCGTATGATAGTATGCATAAACGCCGATATCCGGCAATCTGCCGGATATATATTGTGCGTTGGTGTTGGCGATTTGTCCCATAAGGAGTTCCGTACCAATTGCGATTATTTCAGCAACCATTCGTAAAGACCTCCGGATTACAAAGCGTACGCATGGATCGAATCCAAGATCTCAAATCCGGCTTCTTCCAACAGCTTTGTGGATAATTCCGGCATCTCCGTCCGAATGACCACTTGGGCTTTTCCTTTGCTGCTTCCGATAAACGCATAAATGTACTCTATTTCTATATTATTCTTCCCGATGACCGACAAGGCTTTTGCCAATCCACCCGGTTGGTCTTCTACCGTTAATGCAATTACATCGGTGATTGTAACGGTAAATCCGTTATCTCTCAGCACTTTGGCGGCTCGATCAGGATCATTAACAATCATTCTCAAAATTCCGAAGTCGGAGGTATCCGCTATCGACAACGCTCGAATATTTATTCCTTCTTCGGCCAGACATCTTGTAACCTTTTCGACTCTACCCCTCTTGTTTTCCAGAAAGACAGAAACTTGCTTTACCAACATTACATACCTCCTTGGACATTTTGGACACTTCCATTATATCATATATCGGGTATAATGAAAATATATCCATTTTGCCTTTTCCGTTTGAGTCGATTTATCGGTTCTTTTTTATTTAAATGATTCTTTCTTTTCGTAGGGCGATGACCCTCTTGGCTTTTCCTTCGCTTCTTTGTATGGTCTTCGGTTCTACCAAGGTAATTTTAGCGGATAGACCCAATATGCTTTCAAGATTCAGTCTTAATTTCTTTTCTATGTCTTCCAGCTTTCGAACCTGATCGGAAAACAGCTCCTGCGTCATTTCAACTTGGATTTCCAACATATCCAAAGACCCTTTCCGGTCGACAATGATTTGATAATGAGGTGTCGTATAACCCATATCCAACAATACGCTTTCGATTTGGGACGGAAATACGTTGACTCCGCGAATAATCAGCATATCGTCGGTTCTTCCGGTTACGCGAGACATGCGCACCAAGGTTCTTCCGCAATCGCAAGCTCCGTAGTGAAGAGAAGAAATGTCTCGGGTTCTGTATCGCAGAAGCGGGAGAGCTTCTTTGGTAACGGTGGTAAATACCAATTCTCCCTGCTGACCTTCTCCCAGAGGTTCCAATGTATTCGGATCAATAATTTCCGGTATGTAATGATCCTCGTTCACATGCAACCCGCATTGAACCGGACATTCGGAAGAAACACCGGGTCCGATGATTTCACTTAAGCCGTATATATCAATTGCCAGGATACCCAGCTTGTTTTCAATTTCTTTTCTCATAAGGTCGGTCCACGGTTCGGCACCGAAGCATCCCGCCTTTAATTTCAGGCTCTTCGGATCAATACCCATTTCTTCCATGGTTTCGGCTATGAAAAGGACGTAAGAAGGAGTACAAGCCACAAGGGTAGTTCCGAAATCCTGCATCAGCATAATTTGCTTTTTCGTATTTCCGGCGGAAATAGGCACAACGGCAGCTCCCAGTTTTTCCGCGCCGTAATGAGCTCCAAGGCCTCCCGTAAACAAACCGTAACCGTAAGCGATTTGAATAATGTCCTTATTGGTTCCTCCGGCGCAAGCAAAAGTACGGGCCATGGTTTCGGACCAAATCTCAATATCGTTTTTCGTGTATCCTACTACCGTCGGCTTTCCGGTTGTTCCGGAAGAAGCATGAATGCGTACAACATCCTCCATCGGTGCAGCGAACAACCCGAAAGGATAATGATCTCTTAAGTCCTGTTTCGTTGTGAAAGGAAGCTTCGCAATATCGTCCACCGACTTAATATCGCCGGGAAGAATACCCATGTCGTCCATCTTCTTTCGGTAAAAAGGCACGTTTTCATAAACACGGTGTACGGTTTTAATCAATCGTTCCGATTGCACCTTTCTCATTTCTTCCCTAGACATGCATTCATATTTAGGATTAAAGCAATTCATATGAACCCTCCAATATACCTTGTATATTAATCGTAATAAATGAATATAAAATAAAAAACTTCGTCTCAAGAGACGAAGTTCATCATTCGCGGTACCACTCTTATTCCTGACTTGCATCCATGATGCGCCATCAGGCACTCATTTGTTTAACGGTCCGTCGACCGGCATTTCTTAATGGACTTTCGGAAATGCGGCTCCCGTATGAAATTTCAGCATAAAATTTGCCCTGAAAAGCTCTCAGTCGCGACTTTTCTCCCTGTCGAGATTTTTTATGCCTACTTTGTACGTTCACAGCCTTTATTT
>JAAYHZ010000166.1 GCA_012744235.1 Clostridiaceae bacterium | reverse complement strand
TAATAATCAATTAAAAAAACAAATGTGGAAAAATTGATGGAAATGATATATGATACAGACAAGATTTAATCTTATCATAAGGGTGAACTCTCTCTTTTTATTTCCGAATGTATATTGACGCTATCATATTAAATCTATTTTATTGCCTGATACCACAATCTGTGTTAATATTTACATGTACGAGTTAAATTCTGTTTAAGGGTGAGATCAATGAGGACAAAATTAAAAATAACAGTATCATCCGTTAAATACGGTAACCACAATCCGGAAGGAACGAACCCGGATTTATACATAAATGAAAAATCGGCGTATAACGCAGGAACCGAAAAGCAAAATTTCACGCTTGAAAAAGTGACCGACCGCTTTCTATGCGCCTTAATCGAGGAAAGCGATGAGATTTTAAAATCCTCCGAAATGAAGGGATTGGAAACCTTCGAACGCTGCGATAAAAAAATCGTATAAGAGGATTTGAACCTTGAAGATTCCATTTCGTTAATTTCCGACACCATTCAGGATTTGGTTGATATCAATGCATCGGAGAAAGGATCACCCCATGTTTCCTATCTGGCCTTGTATTTGGACGGGGAATACGGGGTTTGTGTGAATAACGGCCTTCAAAGCGCCTATTATTACGATTCCATCAACATGATATCCATGACCCCCATGGCTAAAAACCCGGACAAGCTCATTAAAATGGGTGTCATCTCCGATGAGCAAGCGGATTTGGTGCGGGAAGACATTTTAAAAGCCGCTTCCCAAATTCATATCTCCAAGCCGGTCCGATTGATAAAAGAAGGCATATTCATTTTAATGAACACGAGTATGGCGGAATATTTCGACGAGCTGGACGTAGAAAACTGTATCGAATCCTTACGAGAACCGGAACCAATTGCCAATTTCCTCATGGAAGAAGCCGTTTACGAGGATGCAAACAAGGATTATTCCGTAACCGTTATAAAAATCGATTATCCTCAATGCCCGACTCCTCCGAAAAAGAAGGTTTCTACGGAGAAAACCAAAACGAAGAGCGTTCCGCCTAAGACCGAAAAGAAAGAGGAGAAAAAAGCACCTTCAACCGCAAAAAAACCGGATGAGGCTCGTACGATCCGAATTCCGGACATCAACGAGGGAAGGTATGCGGGTATTACCGATGCGGAAGAAGAGGCGGACCAAATGGGTGCAACGCGAAGAGTGGAGCCCTTGAAAAGAAAACCCGGGGAAAAGAGCCACGTACTCGCCTATTTCACAAGCCGTATTTTCACCATCATCGTCATTATCGCCTTTTTGTCCGGTGTTGTAATCGGATTGGTTCATTTGGCTTCCTTGGTATTTTCCGATAATGTGGTGCCTCCCGTACACAGTGAAAACGTATCCACCGATGATATCGAAACAGGCGGGAAAACGACGACGAAAAAGGATGAAACGAAGGAAACAACTACAAACGCCGTGACAAGCGGCGGTACAACCGTATCCGGAGGAACCGTCACAAGTACTCCTCAATATACCATGCCGCCAATAACCGAAGAGGAAATCATCCATACGGTGAAGTCGGGAGAAACCTTATCCCACATAAGTATGCTATATTACAATGACCAGAATAAATACCATTTAATCATGGAAGCGAACAATATTAGCGACCCGACTAAGCTGCAGATCGGACAGAAACTGATCATACCGCCGCTGCCGAAAGAAACGACTTCCGCGACCACGACGACGGGTGATTAAGATAAACATGAAAAGAATAGAATCGAGTAAGTGAAAACAAGACCGTGATGTAGTATAATGGACAAAGAGCCAAAATACGAATTACGGTCTTTTTTATGGAGGGCAGTATATGAAAATCAAATTTTTAAATGTACCCGATGATTTAAAGCAAGGACTCCAAATTATGGCCGGAGAATTCCGCTTTGTCATCACAGACGAAAACCCGGAATACGTGATCGACGTTGTTCCCTGCGAAGAAGATAAGGTTTATGCAAAAATGGAAAAAGGATCGGGCGTAATACGCTATGCGAAAAAGATCCGCTTTTTCCGCGGTTTGACTCGTCTTTTGGAAACCTTTTCCGAAGGAAAGGATTCATTTGTCATTGAGGAAACTCCCTATTTCGACCTAAACGGGGCCATGTTCGATATCGCTCAAGGAAACGCCGTCATCAAACCCGAGTACATTAAGCGTATCATCATTGAAATGGCCAAAATGGGGCTCAATATGCTCATGATCTATATGGAAGACAATTATGTCTTGGAAAACAGGCCCTTCTTCGGTTACATGAGAGGCAAATACACCGAAGAAGAATTAAGGGATTGCGACGAATTTGCCGATTTGTTCGGTATAGAGATGATACCTTGCATGCAGACCTTGGCACATCTGTACGATTCCCTGAAATGGCCGGTCTTCAACGAATTTAAAGACGATGACGATACCCTTTTGGTAGGGCATCCCGAAACATATAAATTCATTGAAGAAATGATTGTAGCCGCTTCCAAGCCCTTTAAATCCAAGAGAATTCATATCGGTATGGACGAAGC
>JAAYHZ010000165.1 GCA_012744235.1 Clostridiaceae bacterium | reverse complement strand
TTACATCGACGTTTTTAGGAGCAATAATAAAAATGCTGTTCGTCACCGTGTGGATATTCCCTTCGAGAGAATAAGTGGCTCCGCTTAGAAAATCGATAATTCTCTGTGCCGCGTCTCTTTGCAAATCCTCCAAATTGACCACAACGGGTCGCTTGTTCTTCAAAAAATCGCAAATGGCCGTTGCTTCATCGTAACTTTGAGGCTTTTTCACAATTAACTTTACCTGCATATTGGTATGTACGTTCAAGACTTTGCTCCCCCTTTGCTTGGTAGGATATTTGATCGGTTCAAATTGAAGATTATCGGCAGCCTCCGTGTCTTTTGTCACGTCCTCCACTTCTTCTTCGATGATTTCCTCTTCGTAATAATCATCTTTATCCTCATACCCGATGACGCTCAAAATTTTGTTTAAAAAGCCACCCATAGTTTCCTCCTTTTAATTCTTTTGCTTTTTACCTGTACATTCGATTCCCAAATATGGCGCTACCTATGCGAACCATATTCGCCCCCTCTTGTATGGCAATTTCAAAATCTTTACTCATGCCCATAGACAAAATATCCATGTTAATATTATCAAGTTTTTTATCTTTCATGTCAATATATAACGAATGCATTCTTCTGAAACTTTCCCTTATAAGGTTCTTGTCATCGGTATTCGGACCGATGGTCATAAGACCCCTCACTCGTATTCTTTCTAACATCGAAACTTCCTTTAAAAAATTGAGAACATCCTCGGGACGCAGACCGAATTTTGTTTCTTCGCCGGATATGTTAACCTGAACCAGTACGTCTTGGATACAACCGCATTTTTCGGCCGTTTTGTCAATCTGCAAAGCCAAATCAAACGAATCCAAAGAATGGATTAAATCTACGGCGCCTACGATGTATTTTGCTTTATTCTTCTGTAAATGCCCGATCATATGCCAAGAGACTTCCTTGCCTAACGCATTCATTTTTTCAACAAGCTCTTGAACCTTGTTTTCTCCGAATTCACGCAATCCGCCTTCTTTTGCTTCCAAGAGTATCTCTGCGGGAAATGTTTTTCCCACGGCAACAATCCGTATTTCCTCCGGTTTTTTACCGGCTTTCTCGGCGGATTCGGCGACTTTGTATTTCACGATTTCAATGTTCTTCCGTATATCCATAGGTTCAATTCAACACCTGTCCTTCCTTTATGTTCTTCGGATCCAGTGCAAATATATCGTAAAGGTTGACGTCACTGCTTTTAATAATTGCATATTCATGATTTTTTGCTATGATTTCCACATCTTTAAAAGATGCAAAACTGTTTTCCACGATAATGATTTTTGCCTTGTTCTCCTCCACATCAAATAAAGCCGTAAGAGGAACTTTGAATCCGCTGTAGGCATCGCAAATAATCTCGATGTTCAAGAAACGCTGGTCGGACAGTACTTCATGCTTTTCATCCGAATAAAATACCGCAAAGCTTCGTCCGTCAGGGTCCGTTCCGGTATACTCCATAACGGCGTTTACCGTAATGCCTTTGTTTAAAATCCGTATCTGCAATACGGTGGCTTCCTTTAATCTTTTGATGGTTTCCGGGTCCGTTTCGGCCAATATTCGATAGCGGAAATCGGTCAATACCTTGACAAAAGGCCGGTTCTTTGAAACGGTAAAGGGTTCCGCCTTCGACGATTTTTCATATTCTCTCCGCAGAGCATCGATTTGCTTCAGAGAAACGGTAGAATAATCTTCAAACCTTAAAAATTGCTCCATTTCGTCGATTTTGTAAGACACGATACCGCTTTGGCTTGCATACACGACCTTTCGATTATCGGCAATGGCCGAGTCCAAAACAGAAATTTGGTCCTGCAAAAGCTTTTCTTGGGGAGTCATCGAAACCGCTGCGGAGGAAGCGATATAGCGATCCGTAATCATATCTTGGATATTGGATAAAATCTCTTCCGTCCCTATGGTTTTGTTTTTGGCGCTTAGCTCCATCAGCTTGCTCAACTCTTGCTTCAAATCGGCGGTTATACCGGATACCGCAGCCACCTGTAGGCCTTCTTTTTCCGCAATCGTTTGGGACCGTATTTTAAAAAGCTCTTTGGCTTTTGTCTGTCTTTGGTCAAACAAAGAAAGAACCTCCTCCTTCATGGCCACGGCGATTTCGGTGTCTTTGGCTACCAAATCCCCTTCGGATAAAGAAGGTATGTATTTGCCGTCAATATCCAAAGCATAGCAGACTTCATCTCTCAGCAAAACGCCTTGTGCTTTTACGGTATAATCGATGTTCCCGTATTTGATAATATCCGTAGGTACGCCTCGGTCATACACCCAGCGCAAAAAGAATACGATGTATACGATGAAGAGAAAGAGTAATAAACCTTTTCCTTTTTTCTTTTTCTTTTTTTTCACGTTTGCCCTCCGCAAAAGTGTTACAACAAGTTTTCATCCTGCATTTTTTTCAACGAAACCATGATCGCCAGTTTTACATTTTCATAAGTCAGCCCGCCTTGTATATATCCGGTATAGGGTTCCTTCACCGGGGCGTCCATACTCAGCTCCAAAGAAGAACCTTGTACAAAAGCTCCGGCCGCCATAATCACTTCCGAATCGTATCCCGGCATGGCCCAAGGATACGGAGTCGCAAAAGAATCCACAGCCGACCCGGCTTGGATGCCCTGACAGAACGCAATCAATTGTTCTTTGCTGTGAAAATACATCGACTGAATGATATCGTTGCGCTCGTCGCTGTATTTCGGATATGTCTCAAATCCGTACCCCTCCAAAATGGCCGCGGTAAACACCATTCCCTTAAGACTTTCGGCTACGACGTGAGGTGCCATATAGAGGCCTTGAAACAACAAACGCGGATCACCCAAGGTACAGCCGGTTTCTTTTCCTAATCCCGGAACGTTATACCGAGCCGCCGCCATCTCCACGATTCGAGATGTACCGACAATATAACCTCCGGAAGGAGCCAGTCCGCCTCCCGGGTTTTTTATCAAGGATCCTGCCATAACATCGGCTCCCGCTTCGGTCGGTTCGAGGATATCGGTAAATTCGCCGTAGCAATTGTCCACAAACACAATAGAATCTTTGTTTACCTCTTTCACCGTGTTTACGATTTTCCCGATTTCGGAAACGGAAAGAGCGGGACGTCTTGTATAGCCTTTGGATCGCTGAATAAACACCATTTTCGGTTTGCGGCTCATGGCATCTCTTATGGCGTTATAATCCGGAGCACCGTCTTTTTTCAATTCGATTTGCTCGTAGGAGATACCGAAATCCTTCAGCGAACCCGCATTTTCCGCGCTCTTTCGGATCCCGATGACTTCCTCCAGGTTATCGTAAGGTTTTCCGGTTACCGACAATAAAAGATCGCCGGGTCTTAAGCATCCGAACAATACGATGGCAATGGCATGGGTTCCCGTTGTGATACCTTGGCGCACCAGTGCGTCTTCCGTAGAAAAAACACGAGCATACAGCATTTCCAAAGCGTCTCTTCCCCGGTCGTTATAGCCGTATCCCGTAGAACCGTGGAAATGAATTTCGCCGATTCGATTATGACGAAACGCATCAATCACTTTGATTTGATTGTATTCTTTGATTTCATCTATTTTTTTAAAAACATCCTTCACCTTGTTTTCGGCGGATGCCGCTTTTTCAAGAATAGAATCCGGTATTTGATAAAACTTTTGATAGCCTTTCATTGAATTTATATAATCCATTTTTTCTCCCTTTTTCTCTCTGCTAATACTTCTTATTATACACTAAAAATCGAAATAGGTAAAAAAGAGGTTTCCGATTATGTGAAATCGGAACCGTTTATACCGAGTCGTATGATATTTCGTATATCTTTCGGAAGCGGAGATTTAATAAAAATCTTTTCCCGGGTTATAGGGTGAATCAATTGAACTTGATACGCATGAAGGCATTGGCGTTTTACCTTCATAGAATGCGGATCTTTGTAGAGATTATCTCCCGTCACAGGGTAACCGATGCTGCTCATATGAACACGGATTTGATGTGTTCGCCCGGTGAATATTCG
>JAAYHZ010000164.1 GCA_012744235.1 Clostridiaceae bacterium | reverse complement strand
TTTACATCCTGCTGCACCTGCCAATCATGAAATGGTCAATCGATTGGCTCAAAAAGGAGTTATCGGACTTACGTTAGACGGTATTCCTCGAATTTCCCGAGCTCAAAACATGGACGCGCTTACCTCCATGAGTACATGCGCGGGGTACAAAGGCATGCTTATGGCTGCCAATTACTTACCGAAATTCGTTCCTCAGATATTCACCGCAACCGGTATGATTAAACCGGTCAACGTTCTCGTCATCGGAACGGGAGTTGCGGGTCTTCAAGCCATAGCCACCGCCAAAAGACTCGGTGCCGTTGTTTATGCGGCGGATATTCGTAAAGAAGCTGCCGAGCATGCAAAAAGCTTAGGTGCCAACATCATTGATATCGGTGTGCCCGACCGTGTGTCTGTAGGAAAAGGCGGATACGCCAACGAACTGCCGGAACAATGGCTGGAGGTCGAACGAAAAGCATTAGCGGAAAAACTGCCTTCGATGGATATCGTATTTTTAAGCGCTTTGGTTCCCGGAAAAATTGCTCCCGTTTTGTTAACCGACGAAATGGTTGCCTCCATGGCTCCGGGCTCATCCATCGTAGATATCTCCATTGACCAAGGCGGTAACTGCGCCTTGACCGTTCCCGGCGAGGTTGCCGTAAAGCACGGCGTTACCATCATTGGTATCAAAAATATTCCGGGATTGCTGCCTACAAGCTCAACATGGATGTTTGCCAATAACATATACAATCTTTTTAAATATATGTTGAAAGACAAGAAAATCGTATTGGATAAAAAAGACGAGATCGTTTCATCGATTTTGACCACCATCGACGGAAAAGTCGTTCACAAAGGTGCCCTTGAAGCGATGAAAAAAATGAAGTAAAAATCAAAAAATTGTGACCGTTTTCTCCGACCGGTTCGGAAAAACGTCGGAAAGGAGTTTTCAATGCAGGCTCTCTTACTGATTCTCGTATTCCTCGTAAGCACCGTAGTCGGCTACATGATTATTAAAAACGTGCCTAGTCTTTTACACACTCCTTTAATGTCCGGAATGAACGCCTTGTCCGGGATTACCGTTTTGGGTGCCTTGACAACCGCAGCCATTGCGATACAGACGGGAAGCAAAATCCTAGGCTATTTGGCCATCGTATTGGCGATGATTAATGTAGCCGGAGGTTTTACCGTTACCGGAAGAATGCTAAAAATGTTTAAGAACAAAGGAGATGACAACAGATGAGTGACATTGTTTTCTATATCCTTTGCGGGATATTGTCGGTTGCGGTCTTAATCGGTATAGCCATGATGAGTAAAGTCAAAACGGCCGTTACGGGAAATCGAATCAGCGCTATTGCCATGGTTTGTGCCATTGCTCTGGTTTTGGTCAAATACGAAATCATTTCCGTTCTTTCATTGTGGATATGTATGGCCTTAGGTCTTGCTATCGGTATCCTGTGGGCGTACAAAGTAAAAATGATCGAAATGCCTCAAATGGTAGCCTTGCTAAACGGGTTCGGCGGAATCGCTTCGGCTATTGTCGGAACAATTTTGATGGTAGATTCCTCCGGTATGAACTCGTTTGAGTTGATTACCGCCGCCTTGGCATTGGTCGTCGGTATTGCCACCTTTACCGGTAGTATGGTGGCTGCAGGAAAGCTGCATAAAGTCATCTCCCAGAAACCGATTATTTTAAAGAATCATCAATTGATTACCGTTGTTTTATTGATATTATCCGTTCTGTCCGTTGTTTTGGCAATTTTATTACCCGATGCTCTTTTCGTAAGCATCGCTGCAGGCTGGATAGCGGGCGGCTTGTTCGGTATCGTTTTTACCGTAAGAGTCGGCGGTGCGGATATGCCCATTACCATCTCTCTTTTAAATTCCCTTTCGGGTGTGGCAGGTTCCATTGCCGGTATGGCGGCTAACAATTACCTTACCGTTGCCGTCGGCGGCATTGTCGGAGCTTCGGGACTTTTGTTGACGCAAATTATGTGCCGATCCATGAACAGACGGCTAGGCGATATTCTTTTAGGAAAAACCACCGTAGCCTCCTCCGGCGGTGCGACGAAAAAGGATTCCGCAGAGGAAAGTGCGGATGAAAAACCGGAAGAATCCCTCGATTTGGCCGGAATAATAAAAGCGGCGAAACGAGTGATTATTGTTCCCGGCTACGGTATGGCTTTGGCCCAAGCCCAACACTTGGTTTCTCGCCTCTCGGAAGCGCTGGAGAAAAAGGGTGCAACGGTAGATTTCGCCATTCATCCGGTAGCGGGAAGAATGCCGGGGCACATGAACGTATTGTTGGCCGAAGCCAATGTCCCCTATGAAAAGCTAAAAGAAATGGACGATATCAACCCGGAATTCGCAAACTGCGATCTGGCAATCGTTGTCGGTGCCAACGACGTTATTAACCCTGCCGCAAATACGGCGGAAGGAACACCGATCTACGGAATGCCGGTACTTAACGTGGAACAAGCAAAGCACATCGTCATATGCAATTACGACTTAAATCCGGGATATGCGGGCGTCGAAAATGCATTGTACAAAAAGAAGAATGTTATCATGAAGTTGGGAGACGCAAAAGAAACCGTTTCCATGCTTATCGATTTGATATAACGAAACAATAAAATATATACTGATTTTAACAGGGTTTTATACCCTGTTTTTTTCATCTTTTTATACCGGAAGAAAACAGTTGATTATTCCGGGTTTCTTTGGTAACATTTGAATATGCTAAGGAAAGAAAGGTTTTTAGGTTGAAAGTATACGAGTCTGCAGAAAACTATTTGGAAACCATTTTAATACTGAAAAGGCGAAACGGGTACGTTCGATCCATCGACATCGCAAAAGAAATGAACTTTTCAAAGCCGAGTATCAGCAATGCCATGAAGCAATTTCGCAAATCCGGTTATATTGAAATGGATGAAAACGGATTTATCGAGCTGACGGAAAAAGGGTTGGCTTTGGCGGAACGTGTTTATGAGCGACATTGCCTGCTGACCCAATACCTGGTGTCTCTCGGTGTTCGAAAAGAAACGGCAAAAGAAGATGCGTGTCGCATCGAGCATGTTATCAGCGACGAATCCTTCGAAAAGCTGAAAGAACATACCGGCAAACACATGGAACAAAACAAGAATGAATAATAAAATCCGCCGTCACTGCGGCGGATTTTTTATGTCTTTTCTATTTTAATAGCCAAGCCTCGTCAAAAATCGCAAAGTCAAGATCGCTGGTTGGCGGGGGTACGCTCCGATAATGACTGATTCCCAACAAGATACGGCCGTCGTCCAATTGGATGACACCGTGGTTGCTCAATTGGTTGGTCCCGGTTTCGTTGCCGATGATTTTCGCTTCGCTCCAAGTAGTGCCGCCGTCCTTCGACAAAGCCGCAACAAGAGGATATCTCGGTCTTTGGGTTGTTGAAGAAACATTGTTCCATACGGCTAAAAGGTTTCCGCTTTGAAGCTTGATCATACGGGTCATGGATTCCGGCGCCGTCAGCGGAGACGGTTCCGATTCGCTCCAGGTTTCTCCCCCGTCGGATGAATAGGTTCGATATACATATCCCCCTTTGGTTCGAAACATGGCGATCAGCTTGTTCGGCGCAATTTCAGCCATTTGAATTTCCATAACTCCTCTCGGTGTCGTAGATATGATTTCACCGCTTCGCCGCCAAGTTTCACCTTCATCGTCCGAGAGCAAGCAAGCGCCGGTAAAATGTTGAACAGGATTTGATAAATCGCCGATGCGTTCGGGATCCATAAACGTAAATGCCGCTATGATACGGCCGCTCGAAAGCTGTATAACATTATCGATGGATCCGTAAAACTTGGTGTAGGGCAATTCTTTTCCGCCTGAAATTAGCGACCAAGGAATTTCCTTTCCGTGATCAAAGGTTTCCCCTCCGTCTTCGGAAATTTTTAAGAAAATACGGGTGCTGCTTTTGAAATAGTTGCTTCCTCTGACAAGACGGTGTGTTTTTCGGTCGACCTCAATGTGATGGCGAGTGCGAGTATGAAGCATTAACGTTTTTGAAGAATCCCGAAGACGCAGCATATGCACGAAGTACGGTACTCCCCCGAGAAAATCCGCCATAAACACTTGGGGATCCGACCAAGTGAGACCTCGGTCTTCGGATACGGAATAAAGCTTAACGGCGTTACCGGAGCATTCATCATAATCGTATGCACTCCAGTACATTAAAACTCTGCCGTCGGCATACTGATAGAATTTAGGCTCCTGATGATAATCGCTCCCAATGCCGCCTCGAATGAATTGGTAATATGAAAGCTCACCGGGCTTGTAATCCATGGATCGGATGTTCGTTATAATCATTTTCATTTCCCCCTTAATCCGAGTTTAATAATCCTCACGATTTCCGAACTCGGCGGATTCCACCCAATCTTCGGCTTTCGTCAACAGCTCGATCAAGCCTTCAAACACATTGTAGTGCTCTGTCTCCTGCTTTATCAACAATTCGAAAATTTCCTTTTCCTTCGGATCATTCGCCTCGTTTTTCATTTCCTTGTAAAGGTCGATACTTTCTTGCTCCTTCCGAAGGGCGCTTTCGTACACATCCCGCTGCCGAGGAATGTCAAAGGTTTCGCTTTTGATGAACTCCCCGTCATTAAAAATCTTCTCGGCTTTGGTCAGAGCGGTGCTTACCTTTATTTCATAAGGCAATCCGTTCAGCTTGCTTTCCAATATCTTCGCATGATGTTCTTCTTCATTCGCCAAAGATAGAAATACCGCTTTCAAGCCCTCATCTTCGCTCAGCTCCGCCTGTTTCAAGTAAAAGTCCCGGCCTTCATACTCAATCCGGATCGCAAATTCCAAAGTATTCATACCGTGCTCCTTTCCATGACTTTTTCTATTTATTTAAAATTATTTTCCAAAGTCGATGCCCCGCGGCAATAAAGATCGACCGCTTATAAGAAATTATTGTAAATTTAGCTTTGAGTTCATTATAACACAAAAATGCATATTTCAAGTTGAAAGATTTCACAAATCCTTCGTTAAGGTTATATATTATATAAAAAACTTTACTTCAAATTAACGCTGAATACTTGACAGACAAACGGAGTGTTATATAATTGCTTATCAGAACTTAAAAATAGTGAATTGTTTTTTTACGGAGGTAGAGATGAAAGTTGCAAAATTCGGCGGTTCCTCATTAGCGGATGCCAATCAAATAAAAAAAGTGTGTAAGATCATAACAAGCGATCCCGAGCGTAAGATCATTGTCGTATCGGCACCCGGGAAAAGGTTTAAGACGGATATCAAAGTTACCGACATGTTGATCCAATGTGCCGAAGCCATGTTGACAACAGGTAACGCCGATAAAGAAGTAAAGGATGTGATTGCTCGTTTTGAGAGCATTGCAAACGATTTGGCTATGTCCTCGGATATTATCCGGGTTATCTACGATGATATTATGGACAGAGTCAACTTCTCTACCGAACACAAAGGTAAATATATCGATAACTTAAAGGCGGCGGGAGAAGACAACTGCGCCAAGCTGGTTGCGGAATACTTGAACAGTATCGGGATAAAAGCTCAATACGTAAGTCCGAAAGACGCCGGCTTGTACTTGACGGAATCCTTCGGAAACGCAAGAATTCTTCCCGAATCCTACGAAAATTTAGGCAAGCTAGCGCATATGGACGGCATTGTCGTATTCCCCGGCTTTTTCGGATATACCAAAAACGGCAATGTAGTCACCTTCTCGAGAGGAGGCTCCGACATCACCGGTTCCATTTTGGCCGCTGCGGTCAATGCGGATCTTTATGAAAACTTTACCGACGTGGACTGCATCTATGCCGTTAATCCCAATCTGGTGGAAAATCCGACGGCAATAACGGAATTGACGTATCGTGAAATGAGGGAGCTGGCCTATGCCGGTTTCAGCGTCTTTCACGAAGAAGCCCTCACACCGGTTTACTACAGCAACATCCCGGTGAATGTAAAGAATACCAACAATCCTTCGGCCCCCGGCACCACCATACTGCCGAAGCTGGAAAATCCCACACGACCGGTGGTAGGAGTAGCCGGAGACAAGGGCTTTTGCAGTATCTACGTTCGTAAGTACTTGATGAACCACGAAATCGGTTTCGGGAGAAAGCTCTTGGAAATTCTGGAAAGCGAAGGCATTTCCTACGAACACTCTCCTACCGGTATCGACGATATTTCCGTTGTTATTCGTGAAAAGCAATTGACGGAAGAAATCGAAAAACGATTGGTTCAAAACATTAAAGAAAAGCTGAAGCCGGACGATATTTATATCCAAAGAGGCCAAGCGTTGATTATGCTGGTAGGCGAGGGCTGCAAAAACACCATCGGTATTGCGTCGAAAGCCACGAAAGCATTGGCCGATGCCGGTATCAACATCGAAATGATCAACCAAGGTTCCTCGGAAGCCAGTATTATGTTCGGCATCCGAGGAGACCGCTGTAACGACGCTATCGTAGCGTTGTACAAAGCCTTTTTCGAATAATCGGCTTTATTGACGTAAAATGGTAACCAATATACTGTGCATATTACCGGGCAGATCCACAGGGACTCTGCCCTCTTTGTATTTCATCCCGTCTACCATGATTTCAATAGGTCCTTGGCAGACACCGTAGGGGTTTTGCACCGTTATGAAGAACTTGGAGTCCTTTACTTCCATATAGACGGAATAGGTTTTCCAATTTCTCGGTACGCAAGGCTCTACGACGATGTGTCCGTCTTCGATTCGTATTCCCAAGATATAGTTTAAACCGGCTTGGTACAGCCATCCGGCGGATCCCGTGTACCAGCTCCATCCTCCCCTGCCCGAGTATTCGGGAGAAGAATAGACATCGGCGGCTACGGCATAAGGCTCGGTTTTGTATTTCATCATACTCCAATAGTCTCCGGTATGATTGACCGGGTTGATCAAATTGAAAAGCTCATAGGCTTCGTCCCCTTTGCCCAGCTTGGTATAAGCCACGATGTTCCAAACGGCACCGTGGGTATACTGACCTCCGTTTTCGCGGATACCGGGGAAATACCCTCGGATGTATCCCGGATTCGGCTCAAAGCGTTCGAAAGGCGGTGTCAAAAGCTTGACCAGCCGTTCCTTTTTATCCACCAGATATTTGGCCACGGATTCCATGGCTTTATGTTTTCGTTCCGAATCGGTTCCGTCGGATATGACAGCCCATGATTGGGATATGGAGTCGATCATGCATTCCGAATTGTTTTTCGAACCGATAACCGAGCCGTCATCGCAATATGCTCGAACGAACCAATTTCCGTCCCAGCATTCCCGGTTTATCGCATCTTTGTATTCTTCGATTCGCTTCAATAGCTCCTCGGCATAATCACAGTCGCCCGTCCTTATTGCAATGGGAATAAACTCCCTCATTACGGTAATTAAGAACCAAGTTAGCCACACGCTTTCTCCCTTACCCCGGATGCCTACTCGATTCATACCGTCGTTCCAGTCGCCGCCCCCCATCAAAGCTATTCCTCGTTCTCCTTTTGTATAGCCTTTTTCAATGGCTCTTTTGCAGTGCATATATACGTCCTCGCATACACTGCTTACTTCCGGTATCTTGTAGGATTCATGTTCTTTTTCTCCTAAAAGATCCGATTGAATGTAATAAACCTTTTCTTTGAGGATGGAGGTGTCCCCGGTGACCTTGATGTAATAGGAAAGAACGTAAGGAAGCCATAAGAGGTCATCGGATATTTTGGTTCGTACTCCTCTTCCGTCTTCGTCGTGCCACCAATGCAAAACGTCCCCTTCCGTAAACTGATGCATGCAACAGCGGATGATTTGCTCCCTTGTGATGGACGGATCAAAATAAAGTAAAGAAAGAGTATCCTGCAGCTGGTCTCGGAATCCGTATGCGCCGCCGCTTTGGTAATAGGCGGACCTTGCGTACATTCGGCACACCAGGTTTTGGTACATTAAATGGCCGTTCATGATGGTATTGAAGGAGTCGTCCGGTGTATTGACGCGAACCCGATTCAAAAATTCCATGTTGTGCCGCTTTACTTCATCGAAGCAGGCCGCCACATTTGCAATATCGGAATAACGGCTGCACATCTCGATGATCTTTGCATAGTCGTCGCTTTGTCCGAACATAAAAGCGATATGTTTATCCGAATTCGCCTGCAGGGTGCAGTTTACCGATATGACACCGCAGGGGATGTAGCCTGCACCTACATTGCAGGCCAGGTTGACCCCGTAAGCGCTTATAGGAGATCGTAAGGACCCGCTCTTCCCTATAAATTCGGTCTTATCTCCGGTCCATGAGTCCACGGTCTCGCTGCAGCCGATAAAAGCAATATGGTTCTTAAAATCTTCCGTATATGAATTTTTTGCATAAAAGATGTTGTTCTTTATATCCATCTCCGTGAGGATATAGGGAGCGCTGACCTCCCTGTCCACACCCAGTACCAAATCCACGTAAAAGTACAGAACCACGGATCGGGTCGCGTCGGTATTGTTCCTGATATTCAACCAATAAATCTTCACGGGATCGTTCTTATCGGCAAACAGGTTCATGGTCATGGACAAACCCGCCGTATTGTGCAAAAACGTCGTATAGCCGTATCCGTGGCGGATGCGATATTCCTCGTCATCTCTTACGGGAAGGGCCGTAGGTGAGCACAAACGTCCGCTTGACATGTCGTATACATACACGATTTCCGACGGCATGTCCGTCACGGGATCGTTTCTCCATGCGGACAGCTTGTTTTCTCTTGAGTTTTTAAACCATGTATATCCCCCTCCGGATTCCGTTACCGTGAATCCGAATATTTTGTTAGCGATGACATTGATCCAAGGCAAGGGCGTGGTCTCTCGATTTCTCAGATGGATCACATATTCGTTTCCGTCGTAAGAGAAGCCCCCGATTCCGTTGTAATATTTCAGGTTTTCCATAGGCAGCTCTTCATTGACGAATTCGGTTTTCTGCGTACGTATCACTTCTTTTTTGACAATGCTGTCTTCGTACAGGATTCGGCGGGTTTTCTTTAAATTGAATCCCGATTTTGAATCAATCACGATTCTTGCAACGGATGTGACCAATGTAACAAAATCTTTCTCCACCTCGGAGGTACTTAAAATATGAATCCCTTTATTAACGGAGCCGGGATAAAACACCTTCACGTCGGCCAAAATGTCTCGTATCCGATTGGACAAGTTGCTGTGGTATCCGGAGGACTCGTCGGTTAAAATGACCAAATCGGAGTCGATACCGTTCTTGTTAAAATACTCGTAGCAAGACACCATTTCTTTTACCGTCGGCAGATCTTTTTCATTGTATATTTTCACTAAAATGATCGGATGATCGCCGGAAATGCCGTATTTCCAAAAGCTTTTTTGACCCAAGACATTTTGCTTTAATACATCTACCGGTCCTCGCAATAAACGGGAGGGATAATACAAGCTCCCTACCAAGTTCAAGTATTGGTTCACCTTATGCTTATCCAGCCCCAGGTATTTCATTTCCACTTCGCTGTCCACACGAGCTACATTGAATATATCATCGCAATAGTTGCTGTTTTGGTACAATTCCGCAATGGCCGTCGCCTCTTTCGCGGAATCGGCAACACCGATTATGAAAAAAACCACGGCCTTCTTTCCGGGAGGGATGCTTAAGTGCACCCTTTCCGCCATTACCGTATCCAATCGGTTTCCCGCGTTGTTTGACAAAGGCAGATCGGATTTCATGGCATTCGGCGAACGAAGGCTTCCGTGTCTTCCTAAGAATTGGTAGCGATCCGTTTCATACTCCACGGAATGGGATTGTCTCCCGTCCGTTATACAAGTTAAAAAAGCATATCTTTCTTTTTCATCTCCTTGGCGAGGACGTCTTCGTACCAACAAAACGTTCTTGTCCCTTACATATTCCGTGCTCAAGAACATCTTCGAAAAAGCGGGATGGGCATTGTCGTTGGCCATCAAATCCAACACCGGCTCAAAGTACAAGGTGGCATCCATATCCGCTTTTTCTTTACGGCGGTTGATAATGGAGACTTTACGTATTTCCACATTATGCTTCGGCGATACGGTGATCTCGGTCTTCGTTTCGATATTAAAATCCTCTCTTAAGAATTCCGCCCGGTCCGGATGGAATTCCACACTGTACCGGTCCGGAGTTAAGCATACCGGCATATAGGAGGTGCTCCACATCTTGTTTTCGTTGTGCAGCCGAATATAGATAAAAATTCCTTGAGGTTGCCCGATGGAGTCGGATTTCCATCGATTAATCATTTTATCCCCGTATTTGCTGAAGCCTTCACCCGTGGAAGTCAGCATCACCGTATACCCGTTGTTGGAAATGACATGGCATACCGGATATTTGGGATTGCATATTCCGATCCTTCGGTAATCGGCCTTCACCGGCTTAGCCGCTTCTTCCTTGTATGGTTTTTGAACAATGACGGGATCGTCCTTTACGATCAATCCGCTGGGACTGCGTTCTTCCAATATCAAATCCACGCTTTTGGTTTCGTCGTTACGGTTGAAGCGCTTGACGGTAATAAAGTCATTTAAAAGATTGTTAAAGGCCGCCAAAGTCATGCCTTGGTGGTGGATCATATAGCTTTTGATCAATTTGCATTCCGGTTTCATGTTTTTGGCCGGCTCCATAAAATCCATGGCTTCATAAAACCCGAACATATCTTCTCCGCCGTATTCTCGAAGCCTATGCATATTGTCGTAGGCACGGTAAACGGCAAAGGGCATGGCGATAAAGCAGGCATAAGGAGCGATGACCAAGGATTTTTTAATATCCGACCGCAAACCGATGCCCGGAACGCCGAAGGCTCGGTATTGGTAATTGAGCTTCTTATCAAATTTGTAATAGCCGGATTCCGATATCCCCAAGGCACGTTTTTAGAAAGGCAGTATTCGATTTGCTTTTCGATCACCTTGCGACATGTAACATCCATCATACTTCCTTTGATTTGCTTTAAGAAAATCGAGGGCAGCAAATATTCAAACATGGTACCGCTCCATGACAGCAGGGTTGCTTTTCTTCGTATCACCGTAAAAGGACGGCCTAACTTGAACCAATGCTTTAAGGGTACCTGGTTCCTTGCAATGGCCAAATAGCTTGCCAATCGGGCTTCGGAAGCCAACAAATCGTAATGGGTACGGTCGTACTCCCCTGTGGTGCTATTGTAACCGATATGGAAAAGATGCTTCTTGCTATCGTACAATTTGGAGAAGTCCATTTGATACAGCAGAGCTCTGCATTTTTCCGTCAAGGTATCGATTCTCTTTAAAAGAGCCTCCTTATCTTCCTCGTTCGCATGGGTAATGGATATTGTACCGTCCTTCAGCAATGTTTTAACGTCCCTTTGGAATCGTTCGCACATCACGTAAAAAATGGACGTCCATTCCGCGCTTTTCCCCTGTCGATTTCGGTCCTTTAAGACGCAATCCAATAAAGATACAAGATCCGCATCCTCGTCAAAAGCATTTTCTTTAAAGTCAGCCAATTTTTTTGTCATGTGAACCGCATCCAAAATGTCCTTTTGATCCCACTTTCTTTGGGGCAGCTCCTTTAAAGCTTCGATGGCCACTATCAAGCATGCGGCAAGGTTGCCGCTGTCCGCCGTCGACACGTAGCCCGGCGGAAGCACCTTGTTTTTCACGGTATCGTACCAATTGAACAAGTGACCGTTCCACTTTTCCATATCCGTCATGATATCGACCAAGTTTTCCGTGATTTCAAGAAAACCGTGAACTCCGATAAAGCCCATATCCAAAGCGCAAATCCCGGAAAGAAGCTGAAATCCTAAGTTGGTAGGCGAAGTACGGTTTGCCTGCATAAACGTAGGAATGATCTGGCAGTTGTCCGGAACCGGTCGGTTCGGATTTTTGATCATAAAATATTCAAAATATCCCCATACCTTGCGAGCGACAAAACGAATGTCCTCTCGGATATGCAGAGGCAATTCCTCTTTGTCTTCGATTTTTCTTCCGATGGCCGCCGTTATGAAGGGAGATAAAACCAAAAACACGCCTAAAACCGACTTGAACACAGGTTCGCTTTTCATAATGACAATAGGATACAGCATCAGAAACAGTCCGATCCCTATGCTCGGTATCATTTTAACGACATATTTGGCGGTCTCACTCTCCCCTAAGCTTTCGCAAGCCTCTGCCGTTTGCCATTCGAGCAAATTCCTTTTGCTAATATACAACCGAAACAAGGTTCTTAAAACAGCGTCAACGGCAATATGGGCTTTTAGCGGCAGGAACAAAAAGTTGAAAAACAGCTTTGAAAGGGATTTTCCCAAAGTCTCATAGAAATTGGACACGAATATCCCTACCGTAGCGGTTCGTATTTTCACCCATAAAAATACAAGAATGTCTTTCGTCAAAAGGATCAAATCGCCGGCAAATATCACGAAAAGCATTTTTAATACCGGCACCTCGGTAAAAATGCAAAAAAGCAGTATCCAGATTTGGGACACCGGATACAAGGACCGGATCAAGTTGTCGGCGATTTTAAACCGAGACAAGCAGGACATTCCCTTCTTTTTAGAAAGCCAAGGGAGCAGCTGCCAGTCTCCTCGAATCCAGCGGTGTTCCCGTTTAAAAAAGGCGATAGGAGTTGTGGGAAAACCGTCCATTAACATGATGTCGCCGGCATAAGCGGCTCGTAAATAGCAGCTTTCCAAAAGGTCGTGGCTTAAGATGGCGTTTTCCGGCAGCTTTTTGCCCAAAACGGTGTGGAATGCATCCACGTCGTAAATCCCTTTGCCGGTAAATATCCCTTCTTCAAAATAGTCTTGGTACAAATCATAGGTTTGGGAGGAATAGCAGTCAATCCCCGTAAGCCCGGCAAACAACTTGGAAAACCGTGTTGCCAGCGCATTTTCCATCCTCACTCCTACCTTAGGCTGAATAATCCCGTAGCCGTCAATGACTCTCGACCGGCTCTCGTCCACCACCGCTTTGTTAAGGGGATGGGCAATGATACCGCATAACTCATGGGCGGTGCCTTTGTTCAATTCCGTATCCGCATCAACGGTAATTACGTACTTTATGCTTTGTAACAGCTCCTCGTCGTATTCATGAGGAAAGAAGGTCGTGTCCTTGCTTCCCCTTAACAGAGCATTGAACTCTTCCAGCTTTCCTCTTTTTCTTTCGTATCCCATCCAACAATGTTGCTTGGGATTGTACAAGCGTTTACGAAAAAAAACCATAAAACGATTCTCAATGCCGCTTTTATCTTTAAAATACGCTTTTATTTCGGGAGAATCCGACACTTCTTGTATACATTTTTTAGCATACTCCATCAACTCCCGGTCGTATGGAGCGGTTTCTTCTTTATAATCTTTAAAATCCGCCAAGACCGCCATATACAAGTTTTTGTCCCGATTGGCCAGCCAATATATTTTAAGTTTTTCAATATACTCCTTCATTTTTTCCTTCGAATCGGTGATAACCGGAATAACGGCAACGGTTCTGCTTTCATCCGGTATGCCGAATCGATAGTCCAATTGAGGCAGGATTCCCTGCTTTGACATTTTTCCGATGGAATCGTTCACAAGGGATTTCGAAATTTGATACCCCAAAGGAAACCCGGTGACCACAAGCAAAAGGGTCTTCCATGAAAACACGGGGTAACCGAATAAATATCTCGTAAAGAACCCTGTTAAAATTAAACCGAACAAAACCACCGACAAAGCATAGAAGGCAAACCTGCTTTTTAAGTTGCCCTTGTAGGTATCGGAGATTATTTGGTTAAAGTTTCGATTGATCAAGTAGTAGCCGATATAGACGCTTTTATCCTCCTTACCGGGTTTCGAATCGGCTGCTTTCACCCGCTCCTTGCATCGTGCCACAATTTTGCTTGCAATGTCCCATTCCTTCAGTCCGGTTTTGCGTGCAATTTCTTCAATTTTTTTATGGTAGGCCACCTTCGTTTTAAAATTGCATCGGTTGTATACGCCGGTAGGGTCATTGGCCAATACGGATTCTACCTTGCTCAGCTGCAAGTAAATGTCTTCCCATAAAAGCGAAGAAATATCGTTTAAGCCCATAATCAAGGAAGTGATACGGACCTGCAAGTGGGCCTGCTCGGAGGTTTCGGAGGAAATCACGTCGTTGACGTTTTCTTCTTTCAGGTAAAGGCGTTCGATAATTTCTTTGATTTGATTCGTCTCTTCCGAATCCATTTCCTGACACCGATAAAAGATATGGCTTAAGTATTTCTTTGTGTCCTCCGGACTCTTGCTCAGTTTTTTTATTAAATAGCCTTCGATATTGCTGCTTTCCATAGCTTCTTTCAATATCCGGTCGGCTTTTTTCTTTTGACGAATGATTTTAACGGTTTTTTCCGCTAAAGCCGTGATATGCTCCAGCATACAAAGCTTTAAAATCAAAGGCATAAGCCAGATTTCGGAACCTAAAAGCGGATCTTTCTCTTGAAACCGGTTAATGGCTTGCACCAATTGGATGTCATTCACATGAAAAGAATGACTGTTCAATATACGATTCGCCAAATGATAGATTCGAGCCACACGCCGCCCGTTGGCATAGTAAGGCAGCTTGCGGATCGTTTTGCGATGGATGCTTCTGCTGATATTGCTTTGCTCCCGATTGATGACGTAATAATTGTCTACCAGCCAATTAACGGCGGGAATCAAATCCGCATATCCGTCCCGAGATTTGTATATGATACGCACCAACTTTTTTAATTTAGCAGTATAGTGTATACGAAGCTTAATATCCCAATAAGAGTAATCGGAACCTTTGTAATATGTCTTTTGCTCTTTTTGCAAATCCGGACGATCTTCGTTTTCTCCGGTAAAGCTTTCATACTTATGCCGATACTCGTGCTTAATTTCGTAAAGATAACGCTGAAATAACCCGTAAACAAAAAAGACGAGTATCAGGACTGCTGCTAAAATAGGTACCATTTGCGACTCCTTTTCGTTCTTTGATCCATAGAATAATAATGACCGCCTTTTTGAAAATAAAGGCAGCATACAATATCATGTCCGAATCGAACGAAAAGTATACGTAAAGCCGCTATTTCTATAACGTTACATTCCCGTAAAGTACTGAATAATCGCCGCGATAATCGGGATGGTGGCGATGGAAAAGATCGTAGAAAAAGCTACGTTTTTCGATGCGGTTAAAATGTTTTTATCGAACTTTTCCGCAAACAACACCGTATTGGCTGCAACCGGCATACCGGATAAAATCGTGCACACGGCCGTTACGGTAGAGGGAAGCTTTAGCAATAGAGCAGCGAAAAGAATGATGCAAGGCATGACAAGAAGGCGCAAAAAAGAAACAATGTACGTATCCGTTCCCTTGAATACCTCTTTTAAAGGTGTTCCTGCAATGGTAGAGCCGATCATGATCATCGACAGCGTAATGGTGATTCCCCCTGTGGTTTCCAAGGCTTCTGCAACCTGAGAAGGAAACTTGATTTGAAATATAAAGGTCAGCATGCCCAAGAAAATGGCGATGATGCTGGGGTTTTTCAATACGGCGATAAGGGATTTAAAGCTTTTCTTCCCTGTAAAAAGCATCAAACCGTACGTCCACAAAAGGACATTAAAGTGGATGATGAAAATGGAGGTTAAAAAGATTCCTTCTTTTCCCAAAAAACTGCCGATTACGGGAAAGCCCATAAATGCGCAGTTGGAGAATATTAATGAGAATTGAAAAATGGCTCTTTGTTCGGGCTTGCACTTCCTTGATACGATAAAGGCAAATACGATCATGATAAAATAAACCAAAAGTCCGAAAAGAAAGGTTTGCCATGCCATTTTGACACGATCGGATGTCAATTCGATTTGGTAAGACGATAGTATTAAAACCGGAATCGTGACATAGATCAGCAAGTCGGTAAAAACCTTATTGGACTTCTCATTGATTACCTTTGCTTTTCGGGCGATATACCCGATGATCATAATAAAAAGGAGTACCATGACCCTGTCGAATACCGTATTGATCGTCATTTTTTCGTTTTCCTCTCTCTTTTGTCAATATAAATATATCGAATTATATCATACAACGGCATGCAAAGAAAAAAGAATAGAGCGAATTCTCGCTTTTGATGATATAATAGGTGTTATCGTTTGACTAAAAGAAAACGGAGTACACATATGGCGAATATTATCTTTACCGTTAATTGCGTTTTACCTGTATTTCTTGTTATTTTAATCGGATATTTTTTAAAGAGGTTCGGATTAATGAAGCAATCCTTTGCCGACAATGCATCCGATCTTGTATTCTGGCTCTTCTTACCTGCCATGATATTCAGGCAAATATCCGCGGTGGACCCGAGCACCCTTCAAGGATTTGAGAAAACGGCTCTTGTAGGTGGATTGAGCGTAACGGTTCACTTTCTTTTGCTCACTGTCATATTCAATAAAGTCATCAAAGATCCTCTTTCAAGAGGCGCTTTCATACAAGGATCCTTTCGCTGCAATTACGCTTTAATCGGCGTTCCTCTGGCCATCAATTTGTTCGGCTCGGAGGGTGCCGTCAAAAGCGCCGTAATGTTAGCGGTGACAATGCCTTTTTTTAATATTTATGCGGTAATCACCTTGTCTCTTAATTCCGGCAACGGAGAAAAAATCAGCATTCCCAAAATGCTTTTAAAAATATTAAAAAATCCCTATATCATCGCCATCATTTTAGGCTTGATATTTTCCTTTTTCACCATCCCGGTTCCCGAAGTCATCGGAAAGACCTTGGACTATATGGCAAGCACGGCTACGCCGTTGGCATTGTTGACCATCGGAGCCTTCTTAAACGTTTCGGATGTCAAGAACAACATAAAGCTTGCTCTATCGGCTTCTTTGATAAAAACGGTGGCGATTCCCTTGATATGTCTTCCTTTGGTTCTTTTGGCCGGGTTCAGGGGTACGGATTTGGGCGTTTTGTTTATCCTCTATACCGCCCCGGCTTCCGTTACCAGCTTTATTATGGCGAAAGGAATGAAATCCGATGCTTCTTTAGCGGCCAATATCATTGTTATATCCACGGCTCTTTCCTGCTTTACGGTATTTATCGGCGTGCTGCTTTTAAAAAACTTCGGATTCATCTAGAGAAGAACCGGAACGATTTGCATATTTTTGATAAAATACATAAAGTATTCAAGGAAAACGATTCCGTGAAGAAGGTTTTCATACATGACAGACAATAGCCAAAAAAATCGTCCAAATAAAAAGAACGGACAAATCAAATTGGGAGCCCGATTTTATATTCTCCTCGGCATCCTTGTCCTTTTTATCGGACTTCTTTTCATAATTCCCGATGTTCGCGCCTTCATCGAACGTTTGTGGCATGTCATGAAGAATCCGGATGATCTGCAGCAGTACATTCGCGAAGAAGGAAAATGGGCGCCCCTTGTATTTATTTTCGTTCAGATCCTCCAAGTGATTATCGCACCGATCCCGGGCAACGTAACAACCCTTGTCGGAGGGCTTTTGTTCGGCTATACCTTAGGATTTATATACGGAGCAACCGGCTTAATCATAGGATCCTCCTTGGCTTTCGGGCTGGCCCGATACTACGGAAAACCGGTCATTATCCGCTTTGCCGGTATGGAGCGATATGAAAAATACAGCCGGCTTTTTACAAAGAAGGGCCGCGTTCTTTTGTTCATGCTGTTTTTAATGCCCTTTTTCCCGGATGATATTCTTTGCTTAATCGCCGGCGTCTCTTCCATGACCTATTGGAATTTTTTGCTTTTTGTCATTTTCGGCCGCTTGCCCGGAGTATTTGTTACGGTATTCATCGGAAGTGGAAGCTTAAAGCTGCCGGTTTTTGCTTGGGTGTTGCTCGGTTTGGGAACCGGCGTTGTCCTCTATTTTTCCGCTCGCTACGGAGAAAAAATCGAAGACTTTCTTTTAACCAAGCTTAAAAAACTGTCTAAAAGCGATTTAAAAGGAGATTAACCTCATAATCGACACGGCATAGATATAGACATTGTTTACTTTTTCGCCGGTGATTCTTTCCAACGCTTTTTTATATAAAGAAAGCTGTACTCCGTACCTTTCCAAGAAGGTTTCCGTAACATTTTCAAAAATTCGGTCCGTTTTGTAATCCACAACGGTGATTCCTTCTTCGTCTTTGTACCACAAATCGATAATTCCCTGTATCAGGATGGGAGGCATTCCTTCGCAGGAATCGCACAAGGCTTCTCCTTTAAAGGCGTAGTATTCCGCAGGGTCCAACAGCAAGTAAAAAGGCATTTCACGGCGGTATTCTTTTGCATCCAACCACCTTCTTCCGGGCCGTGTGAAGAAAAAGTCGGCTAGCCTCCTGCTGTTTATTACGCTTGCTTGATCCTCACGAATAATCTTTTTCGAAACCATGTCGCGAATCAAGTCGTCAATTGTTTCCGTAATTTTTTCACGGCTTCGGTCATTTTTGAACTTTTCGATATCGATATGCTGGTAGATATAGTGAACCGTATTCCCATAGTCCAAGTACCGATTGTCCTCGCTTAGGAAAGAAGGTTCTTTAAAAGCGGGATCCTCGCGGACCAAAGGAGTATCCTCGTCGGAAGACTCCTCGTTTCCCATTCTTTTCAGTTCGGTAACCGTTATTTTCGCCGGAATTTTGGCATAGTCTTGGTAAGGGTATTCCCAATCCAACAAGCTTTTCACGTTTTTCATTACCGAGGGATCCGGTTCAGGCCATGCCGTTTCTTCCGCCGTTTCCTCTTCCTCCGGATCCGGTACCGAAGGCTCTATGATCTTCATTATGAAATCGGAAAATTCGTAGCTTATACGGTCTTCCGTTATTTGATAGCGAGGGTTTTTCCATACCCCGTACAAGATCCATTCCAAAAAGCTTTTTCCGTGAGCCAAAAAGGATTGAGGTACCCGCCGGATATTTAAAAGCTCCAATAAGCGGCATTTTTCGATTACGCCATCGATATCCTTGCTGCATCCTACAAAAAACAGCTTGTTTTTCGCCCTTGTCGCCGCCACGTACAAAATCCTCATTTCTTCCGCCAAGGATTCTTCTTTATGCTTAATTAAAAGCGCTTCTTTTTGCAGGGTCGTGCAGGTAAATCTCAGCACGGGATCTACGTAATCCGCTCCGATGCCGTACTTATGGTGTATAACGGCCAAAGAGGATTTTGTTCTGAGATTGAACCCTTTGCCGCATCCGGCTACAAACACAACCGGAAACTCCAAGCCTTTGCTCTTATGAATGGACATGACACGGACCACGTTTTCGTTTTCCCCTAAGGTAACCGTTCCGGGAGAATCGGCTTCACTTAAAACCGCTTTATCGATATACCGTAGGAATTGGTAAACGCCGCTCCACCCCAACTTTTTAACACCTTTGGCTTTTTCATACAAAAGCTTTAAATTGCCGTTTCGTTGAAGTCCCTCCGGCAACGCCGTCACGTAATCCAAATAACCGGTTTCCACATACAAATGCCATAGCAATTCGTCTACCGGAATTTCTCCCGCCAATTCTCTCCATTTTTTTAACCGCTCCAAAAAGCTTCTCGTCTTCTTTGCCAACAGAGGGTCATAGAGATTTTTTGGTATTTCCTCATGCGATTTTTCTCCGTAGCTTTTTAATGCGCTGTAGACGGTATTTTCTCGATCCGTCAAACGGATCTTCGCAACTTCCTCTTCTGTAAAATCGCCGATAGGCGATAACAAAACGGCGGTTAAGTATATATCCTGCAAAGGATTGTCAATGATGCGAAGAAGCGCCAATGCGGTATTGACTTCAACGGTGTCATAGTATCCTCCCCCCACATCGCAATAGGCGGGTATGCCGCATTTGTTTAGCTCCGCCGTAAAAGGCTCCGCCCAATTGGTTTTTACCCTTGTCAATACGGCGAAGTCCTTGTATTCGACTTTCCTGTACTCGTTTTTCTTTGCATCGAAAATCTCATAGCCGGATCCCGTCATTTCTTTAATGATTTTGGAAATGACATGTGCTTCCGGTATACAGTTTTGCGGTTTTTCTTCGTCTTTATATATTTCATCCAAACGGCTTGTATCAACAACGATGATTTCCGTTTTTTCATCGTCTTTGACGGGTTCGGTTCTATCCGATTTCGGAATCAATTTTTCTTCTTCGGTATAGTCGATTTCGAACATTCCACCCGTCATGATCCTTTCAAAGATACGATTGACCGCGTCAATGATACAATTTTCGCTTCGGAAGTTTTTGTACAGCTTAATCAAAATACCGGGTTTTTTCGTTTTCGTATCTTCCGAATAGGTTGCAAACTTTTCCAAAAACAACAAGGGTACCGATTGTCGGAATCGGTATATACTTTGTTTTACGTCTCCCACCATAAAAATGTTGCTTGAGTTCTTGGATACGGCCGTCAAAATGGCTTCCTGGACATAATTGCTGTCTTGGTATTCGTCAATTAAAATCTCTTCAAAGGTTTCCGAATACTCCCTTGCAATCGGAGACGGCTTCATTCCTTCCGGTGTTTCTTCATACAAAACCTTTAATGCCATATGCTCAAGGTCGGAAAAATCCAAAAGCCTTCTTTTTTTCTTCTCTTCCGAAAAGGCTTCCTCCAGCAAACGCACCGTCCGACATAAAGTCTTTAATACGGGGTATTGCTTGTTCATGACCTCTCGTATTTGCTCGTTGCTCCAAGAAAGGTATTTTTCCGTAAGAAGAGCAATCGTGTCTTTCGCATTTTGTCGAACTCTCTTCACCTGCTCTCGTATCTCTTCGTCGTATTCTCCCTTTATGCGTTTTAGCGTTTTGAAAGATATTTCGCTCGAAAGATGCAAAAGGTCGTCCCAACACCCGATACCCTTCAAAGCTCCGGCCAGCTGCTCGATGATGCCCGATATCTGTTGTGCATCCGATTTCAACGTTTCCGCGTCCTGTAAAAAAGTCGGAATGCTCTCAAGGGTCTCTATAAGCCCTTCCATTTCCATAAGTACGTATTCCAAATTGTCTTTAATATGGCCAATGAGGATTTTCCCCCAAAAGGTCCGAGAAAACTCGAAGGATTCATTGACACGGTATTCTTCCACGGCTTTCTCCAATGTTTTTACCGTATCGGGACAGCTTCGGGTAAATTCATACAAGGTTTCCACCAGCGCCTTTAAGCGTCTGTCATCCTTCCCGTACCCGAAGGTATCCACAAGCAGCGTAAATCCCGGTAAAATATCCTCGGTATACAAGTCCTCGAACAGCCGGTCCAGTGTTTCATAAAAAATCATGGAGCTTTCGGAGGCGTCCGCCAAACGAAAATCCGAATCCGGATTCAAGAAATGAAAATTTTCATGAATCACTTTGTTGCAAAAGGAATGGATCGTCATAATATTGGCTTTTTCCATTAAGGCGAATTGGCGCTGAAGACCTTCGTTTTCCGGATCCTTTTCCAACATTTCATACAAGCGGTTCTTTACCCGCTCTTTCATTTCCGATGCCGCCGCATTGGTAAAGGTAACGGTAAGCAGACGATTGATGTCTGTCGGATTTTTTTGATCGGTGATTTTTCTCAATATTCTTTCTACCAAAACCGCCGTTTTGCCGGCACCGGCTGCTGCAGAAACCAAAATATTGGCCCCTCGGGTTTCAATGGCCTTTATTTGTTCATGAGTCCACTTTGTCGCCATCGTTACGCTCCTTGTTCAGTTTTTCCGAAATCCGCCGGAGAATTTCATTTTTCTCCAGCTTGGGAAGGAAATTGTATCGACATCCTCGAAGGTCGGGGTCAAACCCGCACAGCCCCTTGTAAAGGCAATATTGGCAGCCCTTGTAATCTCCCTTTAATACGGGATAGCGTCGAATGTCGCCTTTTCCGATATCGTTGACAATGTTTTTCAATAAGTATTCGGTATACTCTTCCATGATTTTAAATTCTTCCAAGGAAGCGGTGTCGGAATTTTTTGAAAAACTTCCGTCCTTGTTTCGTTTCACGTTGATAATAATAGATCGGTCCGAAAAGCTTCTATCCATGGCTTTGATTACCGGCTCCTGATCCAACACAAGTCCTTTTAACATTAATTGCTTTGCCACAAGCTGCTCGATTTCCGAAGGATCCGCACCGTATCGGGTTTTTACGACGGGGTCATCGATGTTGTAATACAGTATTCCTGCAGGGATTACTTGACGAATGCCGAAAACAAGCTTAAAGTAATCTTGGTTTTCCAAAAGAGCTTTTAAATATACCGGCAGCTGCATTTGCAGTCCGTAATAGAAATCCTCTAAGGAGAAGTCTTTGGTCCCCGTTTTATAGTCAATGATGCGGATATAGGCGGTGTCGTCCTGTTTATACATATCCAGTCGGTCGATCTTTCCGGATAAAATCCCCTTGCTATGCTCTCCGATAATTTCAACCGGTTTCAATCCTCTTTTGCCTCCGAAGGTCATTTCTTGACGGACGGGACGAAAATCTCCTCCGGTAATATGCCCTAAAAG
>JAAYHZ010000163.1 GCA_012744235.1 Clostridiaceae bacterium | reverse complement strand
CCTGTTCGCTGAGTACGCTCTTTATAAATTCGGATTTTTCCACAAGCTTTAATGCGTATCCCAAATTCTCGGGAAGGCGCGTCAGCTTTCCAATGATGCTTTCGTCGGCTTCGTAAAGATCCGCATTGATGCTCTTCGGAAGCGTCAAGTTGTTCTCAATCCCGTAAAATCCTGCGGCGATCACAAGAGCAAAGGCCAAATAGGGATTGGTGGAGGGGTCGGGGGATCGAAGCTCCATACGCATTCTCTCTTGGTTAGCGGCGGGAATACGAACAAGCTGCGAGCGATTGCCGTGGGACCAGGAAATATACTTCGGCGCTTCGCAAAGGCCGAGACGTTCATAGGAATTGGGAATGGGATTTAAAAACGCCGTCAATTCCAATATCTTATGCAGCACGCCGGCAACAAAGGATTCCGCCGCTTGTGAATTCTCGTTCTCGCCTAATTTAAATACGTTGTTTCCGTTTTGCATCAGCGATATATTGATATGGAGCCCGCTTCCGTCCTTATCCTGCAAAGGCTTCGGAGAAAAGGAAGCAAACAGCCCGTTTCTTGCGGCGATGCTCTTTACAACCTGTTTAAAGGTAATCAAATTATCGGCGCTGTTAAGAGCGTCCGAAAATTTGAAATCGATTTCGTTTTGTCCGGGCCCCCGTTCGTGGTGGGATGTTTCCGGTCTGATGCCCATTTCCTCAAGGCATAGGCAAATCTCCCGTCGTATGTTTTCTCCCTTATCCAAAGGATACACGTTCAAATACCCGCCGTTATCGAAGGGTACGGTGGTAGGTTCGTCGTTTTCATCGGTTTTGAAAAGATAGAATTCGCATTCGGCACCGATCATGCAAGAGTACCCTAATTGCTCGGTCCGATTTACCACAGACCGTAGGATTTCCCTTGTATCTCCCCAGAAAACGCTGCCGTCGGGATTTCTTATGCTGCAGTAGAAGCGAACAACCCTGCCCTGCTGGGGCCGCCATGGTAAAACGGATAATGTGGTAGGATCCGGGACCAAGAATAAATCGGATTTCGTTATGTCCGTCATGCCGTTTATGGCGTATGCATCAAAGGGAATGCCGTGTTCGAAGGCACGGGGCAATTCATCCGGCATAATCGAGATATTCCTTAAGTTTCCGAACAAATCGCAAAAAGAAAGGCGGATAAATTTTACATCGTTTTCTTTTATAAATTCCAATACATCGTCAATTGTACTTCTCATTCCTTCAACCCTCCGGTTTCATAAAGTACTATATTCCATCCAAAGAAGACCTATGCCTAATTCTCGAAAAAGTAGACATCGCCTAACGTACCGTCGGCGTATTCCGTATCGGGATACGCTTTTACAAGCTCGAATCGTCCTTTTGTATATTCGTGAATGACTTTGTTCCAAAAATGAACGGATGCCGTATTGGCGGGATGGCATTTTAACTGCCATCTGCCCTTGTGCAAATCCAATACCTTAAAAAAAGCTTCCCTCCCGACGCCCATACGCCGGTATTTATACATCACAAAAAACTCCGCCATCTGGAAATCGGTCTCCCGGTCTTTTACCTCGGGATAATCGATGACCATGGCGAACCCGGCCAATTGGCCGTCGACGAGAATGAAGTAAGCCCATCTTTTGTCTTCGGTCCAATAATGGTCAAGATACGGATAACCGTAAAGGCCCAATTTGTTCACATCCCGTTTGTCCCATTGGGAAAACTCGTAATCGTACTTTTCCAACAGATTCTTCAATATTTCCTTCTCGTCAGCGGTAACCCGCTTCAGCTCTACCGACATTTTTCCCGTCTCCGTATCCGCCATCTTTTTCATACTCATTTACATAAATATCCCGTTAATCATTTAATTATTTGTACTATAAATTTTCCCTAATTTCAACATCTTTCGGATATTTTTCTTACGTGCCTGCAAGCCGGTCGCTATTCGCATCGTTTTCCGTTTCTGCAGACAGAGAGAATGCCGCCATAAGAGTAAATACCTTTCCGTTATGCTTGATTTTATGGTATCCTTCGTACGCTTCGACAACCTTGCGGATGTTCTGGATCCCGATCCCTCCGGTTTTTCCTTTCTTGACGGAAAGGTATTTCCCGTCGGAAACCTTGATGTGTCCGTTGTAGGCATTTTCGATTTTAATAAGGAGGCGGCGGTTCACAATACCTACCTCGACGGATACAAATCCGGTTTTCGGGTTCTCCAAGCGGCTGCATGCCTCTACGGCATTTTCCAAGGCATTGCCTAAAACAATGCAAAGATCGATTTCGCTGACGGATATTTGTTTCGGTATTCGGCAGGTACAGGTAAACGGAATACCGCCTTTCTTGGCCTTCAAGGAGTAATAGCCCAAAATGGAGTTTACCGCCACGTTTTCACAGAAGAACGGAAGAGGATCGGTTTCCGTCTCCTTGCTGTATTCTCCTAAGAACCGCTTCAATTCTTCGTGTTTTCCTTCCTCCGACAATCTCATAATGACGCCGATAAAATGCCGAAGGTCGTGTTTGATTCCGCGAATCTCCATCATTTGTGCGCTTAATGCATCATAATATTCCTTCTGGATGGTAATTTGCTTTCTCGCCTGCTCCATCCGAGAGGCGGACACGGCCAAATCCTTGTATACTTCCGCAATCCTTAAGGCGGAAATGATGCTTTGGGTGACCAAGCATACCGAAAGAAGAATAAGCAGAGACAGCGACACATTGGGATATATGTTTCCGTTGATGTAATAGGAGTCAATAATAATCCCCGCAATGGCAAGGATATTGGCCCAAAAGGATATCATGCCGTATTTTTTCAATCGGTGACGTCCGAAATATACCTTAAAGAAGGAGTATATCTCCAAAGCGAACGATAATACGGGAACCAAGATCGTAAAATACCGATTGTATACCTCGAAGGGTACGAAATAGTAGATCAAGTACAAGGCGGTATAGTAGAGGAAAAAGCCCGTCTTTTCCCTTCGGGAAAAGAAAACCTCGAATTGATCCTGCAGCAAAAAGATCAGCATAAATTTCAGTACAAAGGTAACCAAAAAAATCAGCTCGTTGGCATCTTCGTAGGAGAGATTGTAAAACACGCGGCTCTGCCAAAAGCCGTAAAACTCCGTGGTCAGCATGATGCGGAGAATGATCATGATGCACAGGATCGGAAGCCAAATAAAATTCTTGTTTTCTCTGTAGGAGATGATATACATGATAACGAGAATGAAAAAGGAAAACAGCACGGTGCCAAAGAGTATGAACCGTACACCGGTCCTGTTCATGTCTTCCCTTATAGCCAAATCGTAATCCTTTAACACGGGGGCCTAGT
>JAAYHZ010000162.1 GCA_012744235.1 Clostridiaceae bacterium | reverse complement strand
CTGCGGAAGACGCGAAAAAAGCCGTGGAATCGGGAATCAAGAAAGTCATATTGGTAAGACTGGAAACCTCTCCTGAAGATATTGAAGGAATGCATGCCGCTCAAGGTATTTTAACCTCCAGAGGCGGTATGACATCCCACGCCGCCGTTGTTGCACGCGGAATGGGAAAATGCTGCGTTGCCGGCTGTCCCGATATTACGATATTCGAAGAAGAAAAATACTTCTTGGATAAAAACGGCGATAAGATTGCGGAAGGTGAGATCATTTCCTTGGACGGTACCACCGGAAACGTTTACAAGGGCGAGATTAAGACCGTTGCTCCCGAATTGTCCGGTGACTTCGGAACGTTAATGAGCTGGGCGGACGAAATTCGAACATTAAAGGTTCGTACCAATGCCGATTCTCCTAACGACGCGAAGGTTGCTCTTGATTTCGGAGCGGAAGGTATCGGCCTCTGAAGAACGGAGCATATGTTCTTTGAACCGGATCGTATTCCTGCAATCCGTGAAATGATCGTATCCGAAACCGAAGAACAAAGAAGAAAAGCTTTGGCAAAACTGCTGCCGATGCAAAGAGCCGACTTTGAAGGTATTTTCAAAGTGATGGACGGTTTCCCCGTAACCATTCGCTTATTGGATCCTCCGCTCCATGAATTCTTGCCGCAAGACGAAGAAGATATTAAAGAGCTTGCAGCGACCATGGGTATGACATACGAAAAGCTGGTTTCCATCATCGAAAGCTTGCATGAAGTCAATCCCATGTTAGGACACAGAGGATGCCGTTTGGCCGTATCTTATCCGGAAATCGCGGAAATGCAAACAAGAGCCATTATCGAAGCTGCCGTTAACATTACGAAAGCCGGAAAAACGGTGAAGCCGGAAATCATGGTGCCTTTAGTAGGGGATGTAAAAGAATTAAAATACGTTAAGAGCGTTATCGTTCGTACTGCCGAAGAAGTCATTAAAGAAACCGGCGTAAATATTGATTATTATGTCGGAACCATGATTGAAATACCGAGAGCGGCTTTAACGGCCGATAAAATTGCACAAGAAGCGGAATTCTTCTCCTTCGGTACAAACGATTTGACGCAAATGACCTACGGATTAAGCCGCGATGACGCGGGTAAGATCCTGGAAGATTATTATGCAAGAAAAATCTATGAATTCGATCCTACCGCTCGTTTGGACTGGGAAGGTGTAGGCAAATTGGTTTCCATAGCCGTTGAATTGGGTAAGAAGACCCGACCGGATATCAAGCTCGGTATCTGCGGTGAACACGGCGGAGATCCTTCTTCCATCGAATTCTGCCATATCACCGGATTGTCTTATGTATCTTGCTCACCGTACAGAGTGCCCATAGCAAGACTGGCGGCGGCCCAAGCATACATCAAGAATAGGAAAGACAATTCCGTAGAAGCAGGACAAAGATAAAAAAATAAAGAATATTATGAAAACAGGGTGTATTCGAAATCGACACCCTGTTTTTTCATATATGTGAGCATATATGTGAGAACCGTCCCCGTCATCTTCAAAAAAATAAAGGCTGCATAAAAGCTTGCAACCTTTTTGTGGCTGCGGACGAAGGATTCGAACCCTCACAGAATGATCCAGAGTCATTAGTGCTACCGTTACACCAGTCCGCAACGAATCAACGGTAATATATTAACACCATTATGCCGCTTTTTCAAGACTTTTTTTATGCTATAATGAACGTACGGATTCAAACGGTTTCAACTGTTTCATGTTTTTTCAATCAATACATACGAGGAGCGAATCATGGTCAAATCAAAAGAATGGAATTGGGCAACGGTTACGGACGAAATTTGGAATGAGCCTAGCGAGGATTCCTATTATTATCTCCATCGATGGATGGAAAAGAAATTTGAAAGGTTTTTGGATTTGGGCTGCGGATTGGGAAGACACTCGATATTGTTTGCAAAAAACGGTTTTTTAACCGATAGCATTGATCTTTCTCCGTATGCCGTAGAACAACTGACTCAAAAAGCAAAAGAGTAAAATCTAAGCATTAAGGCTGAGGTCGGCGACATTCATAATCTGCCTTACGAGGATAATCGGTTCGACTGCTTGTTGGCCTATCATGTCATATCTCATACCGATTCCGAGGGGATTATTAAGGTTATAAGCGAAATCCGTCGCGTATTAAGAAGCGGAGGAGAGTTTTATATCACCCTATGCTCGAAAAGCAGCCCCAATTTTACTCAGTCAAAGTATCCAAAAATCGATGAAAATACCGTCATAAAAACGGAAGAGCCGGAAATAGGCATTCCTCACTATTATGCCGATTTACAAGATATACATCGACTTTTACGTGAATTTTTAATCTTTCGAATCCGACACATTGAAGATTTCTTTAAAAATACAAGTAGCCGGCACTATTATATTCACGGCGGAAAACCGTAAGGGTGAAAGACAGTAGGAAGAAAAGCTATTTTAACAACCTTTTTATCATCGATCGGTTCGCTTCTAATTCTTCCCGGTCGTTCAATTCTTGCAATTCCGGAGCATCCGGATATTTTTTCTTAAAAGCACAGGAAAGAATATAATCCGCAAGATGAGGGTTTTTAGGCAAAAGGCTGCCGTGAGAATAAGAACAGAATACATTCTTGTAGCGTGCACCTTCGTATCCGTCTTCTCCGTTATTACCAAACCCCTTTACTACTTTGCCCAAAGGGTCTACTCCTTCACCGAGATAAGTTAAGCCGGAATGGTTTTCGAATCCGACGGCACGATACGATTCCCCGGTTTGATTGTGAACCCATTCGAACACCAAATTGCCGATCAATCGCTTTTTGGAGCTTTTGGTCTCGATATTGATAACTCCCGGAAGTTCAATGAGTTTTTCTTCGGTTTCGTAGTATTTTCCCAACATTTGGTAGCCGCCGCAGATTGCCAATACGGTTCCGTCGTTTTCCACGTATCTTTTTATTTCCTCATGCTGTTTATAAAAATCTTCCAACATGATTTCCTGCTCGAAATCTTGACCGCCCCCGATAAAAAGGATATCGCATTGTTCCGCCGAGAAAGGACGGCCTAAAGATATGTTTTGTATCCCGACATCAATGCCTCTCCAGAGGCATCTTTTTTGAAGAGCGATTACATTTCCTCTGTCGCCGTATAAATTCAAAATATCCGGGTATAAGTGACAAATCGTTAATGAATACATAGGAAACCTCATTTCCAGAATTTTTTGATACCGTATCTGCGAACCAATAATTTTCGAAAATCTAATAAAGCGGTATAGGAGGGGAAGACGTAGAAATAGCCGTTTTCGGGTGTTATAGCTAATCCCTTGTCCACAAGCAGGTTATAATCCTTTATTAAACGAACCTTTTTCATATCCAAACCGGCGTATTTCAAACGAACGGTCATATCCTCGCCTCGCAGTCCGGAGGTAAAGAAAGCAGGCACAACCTCCTGTACTTGACCGAGTTTTTCAAATTCAACGTCCCAAAGCCACGAAATGTCTCTTCCGTCCGCGGTGAGATCGTTGATGATCATGGCGGCAGGATAAGGTTTGTTTTGGGAAATGAACAATTCCAATGCTTGATCGAAACCGACTACGTTTTTCACCAAAACCATTCTTAACGTTTTATTGCCGATACGAATATCTTCCATCCTCCCGAATCCGATTTCGAAGCCGGCCAAGGCCTCCACACTTTTTTTCGGATCGAAACCGAAAACCTTGCTTAATGTAATGGCGGCCATGGCATTGTAAATATTGTACTGACCGGGAACGGGGATTGTACCTTCGATGGTTTGAACATTCTCTTTGTTATCCGGATCGCCAATGGAAAGAAGGATTTTTGTGTTTTTGTCGGTCAAAACGGGAGTTTCCGACAAAGCCGTCAAAAGGTAAGAACGGCTAAAGCCACATTCCGGACAGTAAAAATCACCTAAATGCCCGTAGGTGTGGTGGCGGTAAAGGTACTCGGCTTTGCAATAGATGCAAAATCTTCCGTCGGAAACGCTTCCTTCTTTGTATTCGCCGAAAGCGATACGGGTTCCGTAATAGTACGCTTCGTTGGGAAGGTCTTTTCCGATAGAAGCGCAAAAAGAATCGTCTCCGTTTAAAATAAGCTTCGTATTTGGGCAGCTGCTTAGTCCTTCCTTTACTCCGGATAATAAAGTATATAACTCGCCGAAGCGATCCAGCTGGTCTCTGAAAAAGTTTGTTACAACCACATAATCCGGCTTTATTAACGGAGCTATGGTTTTTAATGCCGCTTCGTCCACTTCCAAAACCGCATATTCTTCGTCAAATCGCCCGTTGAGCTTCATTGCGTTTAATAGGGTGGTGGTAATGCCGCTTTGCAAGTTGGCACCGGACTTGTTCGTAATATATTTGATATCATGAGCCTTTAAGATTCCCGTAATCATGCGAACCGTTGTTGTTTTTCCGTTTGTACCTGTGACGAACACCGTTTTAATGCGAGAAGATATAACCGAAAGGATATTCGGATAAATTTTAGCCGCAATTTTGCCGGGTAAAGAGGTACCGCCGGATTTAAAGATGCGCAATATCTTAACAAGTAGTTTTACCAACAAAACCGTAATCGTTAATCTCATACAATCTCCGCTCGTCTGAAAACAAAATTAGCGGCGTCAAAGAATGTGGTTCTCTTAGCCGTTCGCCATACCTATTATAACCGTCCGGGAGAAGGTTTACAAGAAATTCATATACAAGATATTTTCACGAACTTTTCAAATTGCAGTTGCACGAAAAACCGTTTATGCTATAATGTACTAAAATATTCTTACGGAGAG
>JAAYHZ010000161.1 GCA_012744235.1 Clostridiaceae bacterium | reverse complement strand
CTTGATAACCGTCCAGATTAAACGTAATCTCGATTCCGGTATTGATAGGAACCCCGGTGGATCGATGCGCCGGTAAGCTTGACACGATACCAAAGGGATAACCCGTTTGAAAACTCCAAGTTATATCTTCGTAGCCGTTTTTTTGCATACGAAAGGTATAGATTTTATTCGGTTCCAAAGGTTTTGCGGGAGTAATGACGAATTTTGTCGCCGATCGTTTTTCTATTGTCGGCTTCGGTTCGCCGTCAATGAAAAAGTTCGCTAAAACCTGTTCCAATGTGTGCTCCGATAAAGTGAGTAACGTAAATTTCGAGTCGATCGAAACACCGTATAAGTCGTACTCTTCCGGTATGAGAAGATAGCCGTTACGGTATTGACCTTCTGCGGAAACCGTTGTGCCCACAAAAGGATCAAGCCAAACAACAACACCTGCCATCATAATCGCAAAAGCTGTCACGATACTGATCCATATTTTCATCTTTTTACTTAACATGGCTTGATTGCCGCCGCTAAATTGCGTATTCTTGTTTTCACAAAACCGGGGGGTGAAGACGAATGTAGCGGCTTTCCTCCTTCATATATTTTTTCTAAACTTCCATATCACATAGAAAGTTATTTTCGGTTCTACCTGTTAGACGAATGGAAGGAACTTCTTGTTCCTTGGATCAGAGTTTTTTTATTTCTACCTATACTTTTACATGATGACGTCAAAAACTTTAGCCGGCTTTTTCTTTTTTTGCTTTGTCGAACAAAAACAATTCCTTCTTTCGGGCTTTTTTAATAACGAAGAAAAATCCTGCCGCAGCCAAGATCGGCAAATACAAGCCGTTTATCCAAGGAGCCGAATTGCTGAAGTAAACGGCCGCCGATATGGTAACACCGTGCAGCACAAAACTTAAGACAAGCAGGGACAGTCTTCCCCTTTTGGCCGCATACATGGTCAAAAGCGAAAAAGCGGCATGAATTACAAGCATGGTGATTCGCTCCCAACCTGCCAACAAATGCATATATACGGGAGTAGCTTTTAATTCCTCGATAAAGGAGGTAACACTCGGATTGTTTTCCAATTCGCCGTATCTTCCCATATGGTACATAACGGAGAACATGAATCTTCGTACGTATACGCCTCCGGTGACCGTCATTCCTTCAAGGCTTGCAAAACCTAAGCCCATAGCCAATCCGTTTTCCCAAGTCATATGATCTCGGACAAACACACGATAGTATATGAATCGGCCTACTTCGTCGAATAACCCGGCCGAAAAACCTAGCAAAAGAGCATACAAAACGGGATTTTCCACGTAAGCTGCGTACTGCTCATTTTCGGTAAAGGCTCTTAAAAAAGGCATTCTCAAAAAAAGCTCGAATACCAAAAACACAATGAATCCTGCTGCAAACATATCCGGCTTCATTTTATACTTGCCATAGAAGCGAAAAATGAGCACTACGGGAAGCACAAAGCATATGACCAAATTCAATAGCATAAAAAGCATGGAAATAAAATTCATATTTTAACTCCGTTTTTTTTCATTTATATATTCATTGTCTTTACCATTATAGCATACGGAACAACTCGGTGAACACCTGAAAAAGCGGCATTGACAAACGGAAAAGATAGACATACAATTTTTACATAGAGAAAGCTATAAAGAAAAGCAAGCAACGAATGCCCTGCCGGTGGGGTGGTTTCTATATAAAACCGGAAAAAACATAATAAGGAGGTGCGCTGTCATCCCCGTGACAAAATCAGGGGGTTTTCTGTCGCAGGTATTATGAAAAAGTGGATTATCCTAATCGTTATTGTTGTCATTCTTATGTTTGTTATGGCGTCCGGGTTGGCATTAGCCGCCCTGAAATCCGACAGTGCTTTTTTCCGTATTCCGAGAGAAATGATTCAAAGTCTGTTGTCCGGAGAAAAGTTTTCCTTCGGCCTATTAACCAATACCTTTGATATTGACGAAATTTCATCCGATTCCGTAAAAGGCATCAATCGCATTGAAATCTTAACCGTTTCATCGGATATTACGATTCATTTGACCGACAGCTCGGATATCGAGGTGGCATTAAAAGGGGTCTTTCGTACGACGGGAAATAAACCGGTTCGATTGGAAAAAAGCAAGAAAGGATCCGCTTTATCCTTTAAGGTCGAATACCCGAAAGGGAGAATCAATTCCTCCTCCGATATGAAGATGGATGTTTATCTTCCGAAAAGCTATGAAAATACATTGAAGGTAACGACGGTATCCGGAGACATCATGGCAAAGGAGCTTTTGAATGAAGCCAATATCTTCGATTCGGTATCGGGAAATATTAAAATCGATAAAATTCTTTTTTCCGATGTAAAAGCTACCATGGTTTCCGGGGATGCGATCATCGGATTAGAAACGGTCCGAGAAAAAGCCGTCTTGGATATCAACAGCGTATCCGGGAATATCCGTTTGGATTTTGCCAAACCTTTAGGAGCGAACAAAAACAAGGAGGATATTAAAGTGGAAACGGTATCCGGGCATGTGGATATCTATCTTCCGGATAATTCCTCCTTCACGGTCAAATACGAATCCACCTCCGGTAAGCTCAGCTCGGATTTTCCCATGACCATCGAATCCACAGGGAAATTCTCTTCATCGGGAACCGTCAACCAAGGAAACGGCCAAATCAAGGTTCAAACCGTATCCGGAAAATTGAGCTTATATAAGAATTAAAAAGACGAAAAGCAAGGCAGCAACAAAGGGCCGTGCAGTTTTCGTATTGCACGGCCTTTGTTATTCTTTATCCATAGCTTTTTTATAGGGGGCAATCATTCCTTCGTTCATTTTGTTCCCCATCTTCGCCTTCAGCTTCGGGGAAGACATCAATGCACCTACAAGATACATTTTAAAAGCCGTCCCTTTTTTCTTTTGGGGAAAGTCATAAAATCCGTGTTGCTTGTAAAACCGATGGTCCGCCTTCATCAAACCTCGCATAAGCCAGATAAGGTCCCGGAATATTTTCATCCCGCCGACTCCGTAAAAATTTCTAGGCATTACAAGCTTTTGCTCCATGGCATAGCTTAGCCTTGCCGCCAATTTGTCGATCTCTCCGTCCGGGTCGATCTCGTCGCAGGCAACCCCTGCAAGAAAGTTTCCTCCTACCTCGCTTCGGCCTTCGATAATCATCCGCAGGTTCTCTTCGGCCGGGTAATTGCCGCTTATCAAGTACCCTATGGGCATGCCCATCGTCACGGTGCGATGGCCGTTGCAAAACTGCCTGTCGTCATACATTTTAAAAAGGGATCCCATGGAATGGTCTTTTATCGTAAATGCATAAACGATGGCATCCGCCGTTTGTATGTGATTTCTTAAAAAATCGTCAAATCCGTCGTTGTATATGCATTTCCCGGAAGATGCGCAATGAAAACAGCCCAAACATCCTCCCTTTATGGGATACGAAGAGATGTCCGTGACTCGACTTTCGTACGGCAAAACGGCTTGAAATCGATCGATCATATCCTGCAGCTGCCGATCGGGTCTGTCCGTTACGATCACTACGTCTTTTTTCTTTTTGCCGGGAGTCGGCGAAGAAGGAGTAACCTTAATGTGAGCGGGTTTTACCGAAGACTTTGGTATCGTTTCATAAATATCGTTTTTGACGCACCACGACACGTACTCAAAAAAGGCCTTGGCCGTTTTACGACCGTTTTCCGTAAGAAGATCGTCCATATCCGCGGAAAGACCGTTGATATATTTCATACCCAAATCCCCACAGTTTTCTTGGATGTATTTATGGGCCGTCACATCGTAAAAATGCTTGGATGTGGTCACTTGCGTTACGAATTTTCTCGACAAATCAAGACCGGAATCTTTTAAAAGCTCCATAAAGCGGTGAAGCTGGCTCGGTGCAATGAAGGTATACACGGGATAGGAAAACAACAGAAGGTCCGCTTCTTTTATGGCTTCCGCCGCTTCCGAAAAGTCCTTCTCTAAAGATTTGATACGCCTTCCTACATGAAGAAAACGAAAATGATGCTCCGAAAATTTCTTCTCCAAATACAAAACCGTCTGAAACGTAATGCTGTACTCCCCTTTCGGGCTTCCGTTTAAAACAAGAACCTTCATATTCCTATGTTCTCCTATTAATTATATCTATTATTCATTATACCTTATTCCCGTGTAAAAAACACATAAAAAAGGCCCGGAAAACCGGTTTTTTAAAACCTGCTTTCGGACCTTTAAAGCTTTTTACTTCACGGTTTATACATGAAACTTCTTTACAAACTCTTCCGCGATAGCCTTTCGTGCGAATACGGCCAGTCCCATAATAATAAGGTAGGAAATAGCGGCGGCGATCAAACCGGGCAGCATCGGCTCCGTCAAGAAGCAAAGCACAATGATGAAGGGTACAAAGCCTGCTACGCACAAACACAAAAGGTAAAAAAGGAAGTCTTTTCGGTTTTGCTTTTTCTTGATCATAATAATGACCGCAGCGACTATAAAGGCTATGAAAACAATGGGCATTCCGTAAGATACCGACCAGGTGACCGGATTCAGGGTCCCGGTTTTGGATATAAATACGTTCATAATCAACATGAGTACCGACACGGATATTGCATGCCCCACCAGCTTAATGCCTAAATGAACTCTTGTTTTGAAGGTTACCAGCCCCATCAGCCAAATGTACAGAACATAAGCGGAGAATATAACGCTCCACAGGCTTCCGGACCAAGTGAGGGCGTTAATGCCGGCGCTGAGCATAATTAATAAAATGGCGGAAATAAACATAGCTTTCGCCACTTTGCGGTTGCTGCGAACCTTCGGAATATATTCCGGATACTTCGGTTCCGGATTTTGTTGGTAAGCACCGGGCATATGCTTGTCACATAGAGGACAGCGATCGGAATTTCCGGTGATACGTACTTTGCAATCAATACAATAAAGCATGGATGACTCCTTTAAAAATATTTCTCCCAATAATTGCCTTGAATCTCGACTTTAATCCCTTGTTCGGAGAGAAAACGGAAAAACGTTTTTTCCACTTCTTTTTCTTTGATTCCTCTCGAAAAGGCTACGGAAGCGACTCCCTTGCAGGATACGACGGCTGCATTCGGACCGGATTTATATCGGGCTCCTAAATTCAGTTCCACATCCTCCACGTACTTGGACATCGAGGAGGGCAATACCACATTCCCCAAATTGGTAATGGTTGCCGTGGCCAATCGATTGGCAAACATGCTATATCCCGCCTTAAGAAGCAACTTCTTCACAAACAAGGGGCTTCCTCTTACGGCCAAATTTTTCTCCGCGGCCACATTGGCCTTCATAGTCTCCAATAAATGAGCAAGATTCAATTTTTCTTCAAAATCTTGTTTTGTTTTTTCCAATATCTCTTTAAACTCAATGCTGTCATCCTTGTATTTATGGATGGAATAAAAGTACAAAGAGAAATTCCGCAGGGTTTTCGAATTAAAATATTTCCTCATATTCACCGGTATGAAAATGTTGACGGGACGTCTCGCCAATCTTTTTCGATCTCCGGTTTTTAAAATGCTGTAAGCCAACAAAGCGGCTAAAAATTGCGTAACGGTGGCATTGTAATCTTTGGCTACCTTCTTCAGTTCCTCTACGCTCATTTTACCGGTAATGACACCGGTACCGCCTTGGATAAAGGGGGTTCCTTTAATTTCATAGGCTTTGTTTACGACAGGGCGGGTCGACGGTCCTTCTTTATAGTTTTTCAAAAAGCTGTCTTCCATCTCCTCCGCAGAAGGTGACTGATCCACCGTCAGTACCATGTTTTCGCTTTCCATGGGATATCCTTTTAACTCCAAGTACCGATATACCAAGGATTTCGTATATTCCAGCGCACCGTTGCCGTCGCAGATGCTGTGGAAAACCTCCACACTGATTCTTTTTTTATGGTAATAACAAGAAAACTGGTATCCGTTATTCGCAAAAAAATCAATGGATTTACACATAAAAGGCGGTTCCGGCTTGACTTCAAGCGTCCGCTCGTTTTTTTCATAGTAATACCAAAAGAAACCTCTTCTCATCCTCACGTAAAAAGTGGGAAATCGCGGTTTTAAATCGAAAACCGCTTGTTGAAGAAGCTTCGGGTCAATATCCTCCGTTAAAGTCATGGATATTCTAAAAACATGGCCGTTCTGAGGACCGGCCACAACAGGGTATATTTTGGCAGCGTTGTCAAGCCGAAACCACTTTGGTGCGGCATGACCCGTTTTTGTATTTACAAGGGGATTCAATTGCAATACCATTTTACTCCTTCAGTTTATACAACCATTTTACAATGAAAGGTCATTCCTGTCAATGATAAAAGTTTCTGTCTGCCAAAAATATATAAAAAATATTTAAAAACGGAAAAAGAACGGATGCAATGCATGCGGCATCCATCCGTTTTCATAGTCAGTCTATTTATTGATTCTGTTCGAACCGATATTTCCTTACTGCAATCCTCCTGCCAGAAGGACCCCCATTTGATGCTGCGGGTCGATTTGGCCGTCCTTATGCCTTCTTCCGTTTAAAAAGTAAAGGTCAAAGTGGCCGTCCATCCCGTTGCCCGGTATGGCATCGTAGTTCGGACCGTAACCGTAGTCTCCGCTTCTTCCGGACACATTGGCAAGATAAGGCGCTCCGTCTACACCGGCATGAGGCATCGCCGAAACGGATACGGCAAACCGTCTTCCGTCAACTTCCAATATAAAGGGTTTTCTTTCCCAAGACCATTTGCCGCCAAAAGCGTCCTTGAGCTTTTGGGTATCGGCCATTGTCAACGTTTCCGTGTCCGCGTGAGACGAACCCGTTGTCCTTTTTACTTGAATACGGACACCGGTATTCATATCGATCAACACGCCGGTTTTGTTCAATGGAAATACGTATTGGCCTTGTTCTTTCCAATCCAGCACTTCTCCGTATTTCCACGAGGGAACGTATTTTTTAGCGATCTTGCGCACCGGAATCTTGATGACTTGCCCGATATCCAAATAACCGCTTTGAATACCGTTTGCTTTTCTCAAATCGTCTTCGGATATTCCGTGTTGCGTCGCTACGGACCAAATGGTGTCTCCGCTTTTTACCGTGTAGGATTTATAGGTTGTATAGTCTCCTAAGGTGCTGTAGCCGATTTCTCCGCTGAAGAGATTGCCGTTATCGGCAAAGCCTTGGTTGCTTAGATCCGTCCAAAATACACTTTTGTGAATATATCCGATACCTTTCGGTGAAGATACCTTATACCAATCCCCGTTTTTCCCTAATACCGTAATGGGCGTCCATGCCGCCAAATATCCTTTGTCTTGGTAGGAGAATCCGGGTCCCGCTTCCAATGTGGCGCTCTTTGACACGTAAGCATCGTAAGAGAAGGTATCATTATGATATCCTACGGTCAAAAGCTGACCGGGGTATATCAAGTGGCTGCTCAACCCGTTTTGGTTCATAAGCCAATTTACCGAAACACCGTATCGAGTTGCCAATTTACTCAAAGTATCCCCGGACTGCACCTTTACTCTTACGGCGCCGGCGTTGCCCGGAGGATATACCTCGTATCGATTCTTTTCGTAGTTGATATATACTTTCATACCGAGCTTGTCTGCGGCAAAGGTTGCCGGAACGTAGACGCTCTGTCCGATAATCTTCGTCGGTGCATTCGCCCATACGTATTTGCCGTTTACCTTCACCGTGTTGTCATTCAAATTGAAAACAAGCTCCGTATCGCCTCTCGTTACGGTATACGTCAACCGGTCGCGGTCGAACCGTGAAACGGCTCCCATGGCATCGGCCAATATTTTTACCGGCAGCATCACTTTCCCGTCTCGATTGACAATCGCTCCGTTTTCCATAATGAAATTGTTGTTATACCAAAAATCCATTCCGTACAAAGCTTCATTCCCCGAAGCGTTTGCCGTATGAGGAACAATAAAAAGCAACAGTATGAGTACCGCACAAAATATTTTTTTCATTTCAACCACCTCCGTTTGTTTCTAACCGCTAAAAGCTTTTAGCGGAAGGATCGGTATTTTTATTACCGATTTTCAAATGAGGTTATTGCGCTTTCTCTCTCTTTGGCAAGAACCGACAGCTTAACTGTCTTCCTTTTCAATCGCAAATCAGGTTTTTGAAAAGGCGTTTTTAATTTTAAAGGATAAAACCCGAAAAGTATACAGGTAATTTATAACAAGCAGGGTCTCGTTTGTCTTGCATACGTTTTTTTATTATGCTACATTGGTATTGGGCTAATGATATTTGCTTGTTCTTCCACTTTTTCAAAAGGAGATAGGGTGTCATGAAAAAGTTCGCTTTCTATATATTGCTGATCGCTATTCTGCTTACCGGCTGCACCGACGGAGGAAAAGAGCTTTCTTACGAGGAACGATTTCTGTCGAACCAAGGTATCATCCATGTGAATGAAGAAAGAGCACCGGTTTTCGATACGGATTTCGAAACCTCGGACAAAGATGTCGCTGCATTTTCATTGGAGCTCAAGGATTATTCTTCGGAATTAGCAAATCAAGAACAAACCGTCTCCGTGTTTTTAGACGGCGGTAAAAACAATTACAAGCTTATCCTACAATTTCCGGACGACCGAAAAGAAATTCATTATTCCTTGCCTCAGGATATCTTAAAGCCCTTGTCTTTCAATTACATGTACGATGACATGGACTTTCCCTTGTATTTAAAAACCTTAAACAAGGGTAACATCGTAAAATACTACAAAGTCGATTTGAAGAAAGAAACCATCGGGGAATACAAACCGATCGGTTTATGGAGCCGTATCTTAAAAACAAAATGGACCTATACGGGAGAAGAAATCCAAAACTAAATCACAGACGAAGCGAAGAATTCCCTTTTGGTTATCAACCACGACGGAGGTATCAGCGGACATCATTCCCGTTCCTATTTAACCGCCGTAGACAAAAAATCGGGAGAAGAAATTTGGTCGGTATACGCCGGATACATGGGAAGTACGTATGCTTTTAATAAAAATGAAAGTAAAGTATTTGTGGGAGTCAATCTCGCTTTTCAGGCTCCCGGCTACCTTTACTGCATCGAGCACAAAACGGGAACCGAGTTATGGAAAATTGAAATTGATCCGGACGATTCTTTGTATTCTTTGGTTTCGGTAAAAGACGTTTTAGTGGCATGTGTTCAATCGAAGGACGAGGAATTAAAGCTTTTTGCCTACAGCGAAGAATCCGGGAAAAAGCTTTGGCAAAGGGACTTAGGTCAAGACAAGCTGTATACGGACACCCGCAGCATGGACTTTCTTGTCCTGTATAACGAAAGGGGAATCACCGCGTACGACGTACGTACTTTAAAGCAAAAATGGCATTTGGACGTTAAGCTTGCCGTAAACGATAGCGAATACACCGACCACACGCAAACCGTTGCGATACTCGATCCGATTGCCTATGGAAAGCAAAAGGATTCGAAGCAGGTATGGTTTGCTTTAAGCAACGGATTTATAAACGTCAATATCAAGAACGGAAAAATTCGCCAAACCGTAACCTCTTCCAACAGCCGACTGCTGCTTTTAGATAAAAAGCATGCCGTCATCATGAAGTATAAAACGGATAATGCTGCAGCCTCGAAATTGTATACCTATGCTTACGAATTAATGGATACGGAACAAAACAAAGTATTGTTTAGCGGAGTAGGTCGGCTTCAAGGCGGCATTGTACGGAATAACCGATGGATTGCCGTTATAGGAAATTCCGTAAAGTGCTACGATCTTAAAACGAAAAAAGAAATATGGAATACGCCTCTTGAAATCCATTTCGACTCTTTCGACAACTCCGGTCTCATAAAGCCGGTCGTGTATAAAAATCGAGTGATAATCCCTCAAGAGGATCATTTGATGGTATTGAGCATATCTACGGGAGAGCTTCTTTATCAAGTGGCGGATTACCTTTTGCCGGCAAGTCCTTTCCCGAATCATAAGCCCTATAAAGCGTACTCCGACGGAAAAACCCTTTATGTATCAAGACTCAATCGCAAATTGGAAGCCCTTCGTTAAAAGGGCTTCGTTTTTTACGTATTCATTTTAACTTCGATAATGCTTGGCTTGGGCGTCGTAGAACTCTTAGTAGGATGCGTTTCGAGCGTACAGGTCCTTGTGCTTTCCCGAATCCGCGATGGTGTTGTCATGAATGTATAAAACACTGTCCGCCGGACAAAAGGATGCCGTCCTTGTTGAGCTGCCTTTGCAGGTAGGTATCAAAGCCGTGGCTTGTCTTTTCAATATCTTTCGTAATATCCGGCCTGTCGCATATATCCTTCATAAAGTATATTATATATATTTTACCTTACCTCGGACCGTAAACGATTTCACCCGCCTCTTTCCGGGATTTTACCGATTTTTCCGTTATCCGATTAAAATACCTCCCGGTTTCTTTCGTTTTTTTCTTCTTGCCCAATGTTTTGAAATTTGTTGCCGAAACTTTCCTATTACCCAAAAAATCAAATTCGATTCTCCGCATAGTATAATAACCATGAATAACAATGAAACGGGAGGAAATTAAGGTCATGAAAAAATGGATAGCGTTCTTCTTGACAATCTGCATGGTATTCTCTACGGCAGTTGTCGCTTTCGCACAAACGCAAACGGAAATCAATGCAATCACCGTCGTACTTAACGATGCCAAAGTATTCGTAAGCACAGATGT
>JAAYHZ010000160.1 GCA_012744235.1 Clostridiaceae bacterium | reverse complement strand
TTCTTTACTAGTAATTTTTTGTATTTGCGTTTGCATTAGTAAAGTCCACAATATTTTTATTAATATTTTTGCAAAAGTAAAATCAACTGCAGCTTTCGAAGGGTGGACTTTACTTTTTCGATTAAAGTTTTTAAAAGACGTTTCGTAAAATCAAATCGGAAGGATTGTTAAAGAAACCTTTTACCCGGTATGATATAATACGATAAAAGAAGAAAACGAGTTTGGGATAACAACATGCTGACATGGGATGATTTGAAAAAAGAATGCTTAAACTGTAATAAGTGCGGGCTACGTCAATCGGCCACCCATACGGTAATCGGAAGGGGAAACGAAACCGCTCCTTTGATGTTTGTAGGAGAGGGACCGGGGGAAGAAGAAGACAAGCAGGGCTTGCCTTTTGTAGGTAAGGCCGGGCAGCTGTTGGATTTGCTTCTTAACGCCATTCCTTTTCACCAGAGCGAGTATTACATAACCAATGTGGTTAAATGCAGGCCGAAGGACAACAGGGATCCTTTGGAGGAAGAGGTTGCGCAGTGCCTTCCTTATTTACGAAATCAATTTCGGCTGATACGTCCGAAGATTATCGTATGTTTAGGACGCATCAGCGCCAAATATTTGATACATCCGGATTTTCGGATCTCTCAGGACCGCGGCAAATGGTTCGATAAAGGCGGCGTTAAAATGATGGCCGTTTATCATCCCGCCTTTTTGCTGCGAAATGAAAAAGAAAAAATCACCCAGTGGTATGACTTTATGAAGATCAGGGAAATGTTGAATGAGCTTACGAAATAAAGATACGAATATGGAAGCGAACGATAAAAAAAGGAACTTACTTTTGGAGATCTATCAAGAATTCGGCAGCCGTTTTTGCGATATGGAAATCGTCTACGGAGACGGAAACCCGGACAGCGGTATTGTATTCATCGGGGAAGCTCCGGGAAAAGACGAAGTGAAGCTAAAAAAGCCGTTCGTCGGTTCCGCCGGTAAAATCCTGCGGGATTTTCTGGAAAGGGCCGGGTTCACCCGTCAAGACATATACATTACCAATGCCGTCAAGTATCGATTGTTTCGAATCAATGAAAAGACCGGCAACAAGATAAACCGTCCGGCGAAAAAAGAGGATTTGGAAAACTGCCGCCCCTATTTAATCCGGGAGCTTTTGGTGTTGTCTCCGAAAATCATTGCCACCTTAGGGAACGTACCCTTGCAGACGCTTATGGGAACCGAGGCGAAGATAGGGGAGGTTCACGGGAAAAAGACGGATATAAAAATAGAGGGGAAAGAATTCCTTCTATATCCCCTCTATCATCCTGCAAGCTTGATCTATAACCGCTCCTTAGAAGATGTCTACCGTCAAGACTTGTCCGGTTTGGAAAATCTCATCAAACAGCTCAAGGCCGGGGAAGGAATCGGATAAGAAAATTAAATCCGATAGCCTCCCGTAGCACGGGCCAATATTCGAATGTCTACTAAAAGCGAGTTTTCATCGCTTTCTTCCGCCGAAAGGATTTCGGCCCTGTTTTCATCTATTTCTACGATGGACTGCACCTCGACGGCTCCGCGGTGAAGGGCGTTGGATACGGCATCCTCCTCCAAGGTTTTTGCAGCGTAAGATACGGCATCCTCCAATTCCTTAAAGAAGGTACTTCCTTTTCGTGTGCGTACCGTGTAGCCGATCAAAGCGTGGTTTTCGTAGCGAGGCAGTACCATCCCTTCTTCGATACTGATCACTTTACCTGTTACGGCGCCGATGGCATTGGCCACCGAAGCGTATTCCGGGATGTAGGTTGTCGTATTCAACAGCCTTCCCACCAAAGGTATGAATATGAATGCGGGTGCTCCTAATCCGCACAAGACGTAGGAGGTGTGAAAGCTTGCCTTTAACAAATCGTCTTCAAAGGTGGAGTATTCCAAAAGTCGGTCGAAAAAGGGCGTATCAAAGGTTTTGGCAATCCCCGGCCGGTTCTTTTCCAAAAGCATCTTTACTATGGTTCCGTAAATTTTTAGAACGACTTTGCGATACGTTTCCTTGCAGATTCTGTTCTTATCGATTCCGAATTGGTTCGAAAGGACTTGTACCGCCAACAAGGAAGCGCGGACGTTCCATCGTGTAAAGTCCCCTTGTATATGCATTATATCCGTGGGGGTCAAAGAGCTTTTCATGATAAGACCTTTGTTTTCTAACTCCGTGGCGTTAAAGGAATAAATGGATTGATCGATTTTTTCACACAGCTTGGTTATGTCTAAAGGACCTTCTTTTAAAGCCTCCAAGACGGCCTCGTCTTTTTCCGAAAGTCGGTTTCCCTTTTTTCCGGTATATACATAGAACACGGGAAGGGGCCTTGTGTGAAGAGGTCTCATCTGCGTTAACTCCTCCAAGCGTTCTTCCACCTTCGGGTATTGAGCGGCTAAGGCACAAAGGGGTATGACTCGTTGGGGACCTACGGTAATTTCTTTGTCCTTGGTGATTTTGATTTCGCTGTCGCCGCCCATGGCGCAAGTAGTCATATCCACCGAAGCGATGGCGGTTTTCCATCCGCCGACGACGGCTCCGTCCTCTAACAGACTCGGGTATCCGTCCTTGATCAAGGCGATATCGCTGGTGGTGCCGCCGATGTCAACGATGATTTGGTTTTTATGATTCGATAAATATACGCCGCCGTGCATGGAAGCGGCAGGTCCCGAAAGCAACGTTTCTACGGGCCTTTTTAAAGCAAAGTCCAAGGACATAACGGATCCGTCCCCGCGGACGATAACAACGGGAGCATGAATGCCCTTGCTTTTCAGTCCTTGAAGAACGTTGTCCATAAAGTCTCGTATGACCGGTATCAATTTTGCGTTCAATAATGCGGCGGAAGCTCTTTTTAAAACGTTTAACTTGCCGGAAAGCTCGTGACCGCAGACTACCGGTTTTCCGCATTGTTCGGCGATAACGGCTTCGGCCTTTTGCTCAAACACGGGATTGAGCATGCTCCAGGTTTGAACGACGGCATAGCAGTCCGTGAAAGGGTCGAAAGCTTTTAAGCGTTGCTTTAAATATTCCCAGTCCGGTTCTTTTACCGCTTCTCCGTTGTCGTTAACCGTTCCGTCAAGAAGTATGATTTGGTCGGCATCCGGCAGCCCGTATTCTTTTCCGTATTGCTCTACTACCTTCGGATGGGAGCCGATTAAAATCAATGTTGCGTTTGCACCTTTGTTTTCTACGCAGGCATTGGTGGCTAGGGTGGTGGAAAGAGAAACGAATTGCACTTTTTGAAAAAGGTTTCCGTCCAATTGATCCAATGCCTCTTCTATTCCTTTTTGAAGATTTTCTTTGCGCGTCGGTGCCTTCGCGCTGTCTATTACTTTATTCGTGTTAAAATCATAAAGGGCGACATCCGTAAATGTGCCCCCGGTATCGATACCAAGACCTAATTGCATGTTTTGCCTCCGAAGAAATTTTGATGCCATTATATCACCGGGTATATACGTCTTCAATTGCAGGAGAAAAAGAACACAAGATAACACAAGAAAGTGATAAGAATGAACCTGAATCCGCCTTGACACTTTACCTGAATTTGGCTAAACTGATCATAAAGTTCGAATCGTCGGACTATAATTGAATAACAGGCTTATCGGGTTAGGAACAAACACAAAGGCTTGTTTGGACCTATTAAAAGGGAAGCAGGTGAAAATCCTGCACGGTCACGCCGCTGTATGGAGGAGTGTCTTTCGTTGCCACTGCGAAAAGCGGGAAGGGAAAGCACACGTTGAGTCCGAGTCAGAAGACCTGCCCGGTAAAAGATGCAGATCACTCTACGAGCGATGGAGGGCATTCGATACATAGCTATGTACGTGTTCTTCCTTGCCCATATGTCTTGGCAAGGTTTTTATTTTCCGCTATGCTTGTCTTTTAATGCTTTCCATGCCGTTGATATATACAGGAGGTTCGTGATGAAGAAAATATTGTGTTTCGTTTTGGCGCTGCTGTTTTTTGTTACACTTTTGCCGAATACATCCGTTACGGCATCCGACGTGACGATTACGGCGGAAATCAACGGGAAACCCCTTGCGTTTACCGATGCGGTACCCTATGAGGATAACGGAGTTTTAATGGTTCCTCTTCGCATGCTGTGTGAGCAGACGGGTATATTCGTGACCCAAGATCCGACAGACAAGTCGATTCGCGTTCAAGACGGCTATGACTACTACATCTTGGCTAACGGCAGAAGAACGGTGTATACCAAGGACGGTTATTTTTCCATGAAACGGCCGGCGGTTATTAAAAACGGCAGGACGTATGTGTCATTGGACTTTTTTGAAAGATTGGAAGGGCTCACATTTACCTATGAAAAGAATAAACTGTCGGTGAAAATGCCTTACTACCGCAATGACTTTTGCAAGGTCTTCAATATCGAATATCTTGAAAACGGATTGAAGCTTTTAACGGATACCAACGGAAGGAAGCTTTTGCTGGTAGACGGAAAAACAAAAATACCGGTGAAATATTTGTTTGATAAGAGCATCGAGATTATCACCGTACCGGTAAGCCGAGTGGTCTTGTTTTCCACTTCCTATGCCGGTATATTGGATGTGATCGGTGAAACCGATTCGGTTATCGGCACCACCACACCGGCCCAAGACTGGTTTATTGAAGACTTTAAAAAGGGACACCAAGACGGAACCATGACCTTTATCGGAGACAATTCCGCCGTGGATTTCGAAGCGTTGAAAAAATTGAAGCCGGATTTAGCCATTTTGTACGATGACAATTGGGACACTCCGAAAATCGTTGAGAAGCTGGAGGAATTCGGCATACGCTATGTCATTTGCACCGACTGGCTGGAGGAAGATCCTTTTTCTCGCTTGGAAATCGGATCCTTGGTATCGGCTTTCTACAACAAAGAAATGATGGCTTCGGTATATACCAACGGAGCGGTGGCAAAAATCGAGGTCATCAAGAGCCGCTATGAAGGAAAAGAAAAACCGAAAGTGGTATGGGGCAACATCGTTCCCTTCGGGGGAACCGGCATGTATGTACCGGATAAAGGGTCCTACATTGCCAAATGGATCGAAATGGCCGGAGGCGATTATGTATTCTCCGATGTGGGAACCGGCTTAGGCGGATCCGTTATGATTGATCCGGAAGAATTCTACAGACGGGCGAAGGATGCGGACATCTTCATCTATTCCGGATTCGTTACCACCTACACGCCGGAGATCTCGGTCCGGTGGATGATCGACCAAATGGATATTTTAAAGAATTTAAAATCCGTTAAGAACGGAGGAGTATGGAACTATGCACCTTCTTGGTACCAAGTGGCACCCTATACCCAAAACATCATTGAAGACATGTCCGCCATCTTCTATCCGGACATTTACGAAGGGTACCAAATCAAGTACTTGAGCAAGATGCCGCAATCAATGAAAAATTAAGCGTGGTTCAATAAAAAGGAAATAAAAAATGAGTAAGAAAAAGGTCCAAAAATCATCGGGTAAAAAAGCGTTCCTGCTATATGCCGTGGGAATCCTGCTGCTTTTGGCCGTTACGGTAGCGGCCGTTTCCATCGGTTCGGTAAAAATACCGCCGAAGGAAATCTTTCGCACCCTTTTCTTTGAGGCGAAGGAGCAAATCGTAACATACGACCGGGATCATTTCGAGGATATAAGCTTGGAAGGAGCGACCGGTATCGTCGTTGTTCATGAAGAGATGGGTTCCATGGAAATCGAACCGGGCCTTTTTGAAAACATCGATTTACAAGACGAAGGATACACCTCGGTAACCGTCGTTTACGGTGAAGAGGACGATAGCCTGCACCGAGACATTCTTTTTGACATACGGCTGCCACGAGCGGCAGCCTCCCTTTTGGGAGGGGCCGCCTTGGCCGTAGCCGGGCTGCTTTTGCAGATCTTCTTCCGAAACCCCATTGTGGACCCTTACGTTTTGGGCATATCCAACGGATCCACCTTTATAGCCGCCTTGTTCATTCTGGCGGGGCTTCGGCTCGGCATTTTTGGAACCGGTCCTTTCGGAAGATTTTTTGCCGCTTTTTTCGGCGCCATGGCGGTTATGGCCGTTGTGCTGTTGTTCGCCTTGCGGGTTAAACAGGCAACCACCCTCCTTGTTATCGGCATTATGATCGGGTACTTTTGTTCCGCAGGTACCGGGTTTTTAATGACTTTTGCCGACAAAGAAGCGGTAAAAGGGTTTGTGGTCTATTCCATGGGCAGCTTTTCCGGCTTTGTGTGGGAAGAAGTATGGATGCTGGCGATCATTTGCTTCCTTTCTTTTTTCGGTTCTTTACTGATAGGAAAACAATTGAACGCCTTTTTGTTAGGAGAGGATTATGCCAAAAGCTTAGGCGTCAATTTGCGTTTGTTCCGCGTCATTATCATTTTGCTGTCCGGCGTATTGACGGCGGCGGTAACCGCTTTTGCAGGCCCCGTCGCATTTATCGGCTTGGCGGTTCCCCATATCGTGATGCTGTTGTTTAAATCCTCGGACAGCCGAATTCTTTTGCCGGGATGCATTTTGTACGGTGCTTGTATAACGGCCGTATGCGATATTTTGGCTCGGTCCGTATTCTCTCCGAGAGATCTGGCCTTAAGCACCGTAACGTCCGTTTTCGGTGTACCTATTGTGATTCACATGATTATGAAAAATCGGTCCAATGCTTAAGAAAAAATCGGAGGTAGAAAATTGTCCAAACCGGCCATTACCGTAAACAATCTGACCATCGGATACGACCAAAAAGTCGTATGCGAAAACATGAATTTTGACATTAGGCAAGGGGAGCTTACTTGCTTGATGGGGAAAAACGGTGCAGGAAAGTCCACTCTTTTAAAAACCGTAAGCGGCCTTCTGCCTGCCATCGGCGGAGATATCCGCCTTTTCGGAAAAAGCATGAAAGAATACGGCAGAAACGAATTGTCGAAAACCGTTGCCGTGGTTTTAACCCAAAGAATTTCCGTGGATTTTATGACGGCTATGGAAATCACTTGTATGGGGCGTTATCCCCATACCGGATTTATGGGAAGATTATCGCAACATGACAAAAAAATCGCCCTTTCAAGCTTGGAGCAGACCGGCGCCGCAGAGCTTGCCCACCGATTGTTTTCCACGTTAAGTGACGGGGAGAAGCAAAAGGTTTTGATCGCCCGAGCCATTGCCCAGGAACCGAAGGTGCTTTTGTTGGATGAGCCGACGACTCATCTTGACATTAAGCATAAGCTGGAGATTATGGAGCTTTTGAACCGATTGGCGAAAGAAAAAAACATATCGGTGGTATTGACGCTGCATGAGTTGGACTTGGCGGTAAAGGCCTGCCAACACATCATAGCCGTAAAGGACGGAAAAGTCGTGTACGACGGAACCCCGGAGGCCATGGAAAAAGAAGATACGGTGAACCGTTTGTTTGACATGAGTCCGGGACGTTTTTCCTATGTAACCGGTTCCGTTGAGCTTCCCGTAGGAAGCTCGGAGGACATTTTCATCGTTGCCTGCAGCGGCACCGGAGTTTCTTTATACCGACAATTTGCAAAAAGAAGGGCCGGTTTTTCGACGGGAATCCTTGTTGAAAGCGACTGCGATTATCCCGTGGCTTTATCCATGGGGGCGAATATTTTCGCCGTTAAGCCTTTTACCGAGGCGAAGGAAGCAAAAGAAAAGGCCATGGCATGTATCGACAAGGCGAAAACCGTCATCGATACCGGCTTTACCATTCATGAGCAAGCAAAAGGGAACAAAGAACTGATTCTTTATGCCCTTTCCCGAAATATTCGAATCGTTACCTTCCGAAAAAAAGAAGAATTTGAAAAAGAATTCGGAAAAGCCCAAGTCCTCTACATTGAAAACGAGGTCGATTTCGACAGGATATTCGAATAAGGCTTTAGGAGATGTAGAGTATGGGCATGGAGCTTAGGCTTTTCGAAAGCTTTTCTTTTAAAAAGCTTTCCGCTTCCTCCCGTATATCTTGACGATAGCTGTATTTTCCTCTGCCTCGGCCCGTCATGATGCTTTTATCATACAAAGAAACGGCTTGAGGAAAGGCTTCCGTATTGATGGCGTGATGTACGAAGCTGTAGGTCATCAGGATGATTTCTATAAATCCCGTGCGCTTCACTTTGTCGGAAAGGGTATCCGAAAGCCGGTCAATCAGCCGGCCGTACAAGTTCTTCCAATCGGGAAGCAATATGACCGGCGCAATCAAAAGCCCGACGGGATATCCCGCTTCCGCCATGTCGTTGAGGGCGTTAATCCTTCGGGACAAAGAAGAGGTTCCGAACTCAATTTTTCGGATGATTTCGTCCGGATTGACGCTCATTCGGAATATGATTTTCCCTTTGTGGTCCAAAGAAAGCAGCGGCTTTCCCGCATCGAATTTCGTAGGAAAAGTCAAGAATCCTCGGCTTTTCGGAGCAAAGCTCTCGACGGTCCAGACGAGATTTCCCGTGATGATGTTTTCCAACACCAAATCGCTGTTGCTGCCGATTTCGAAAACTTGAGGCGAAGGACTTTTGGTATCGGTCTCCAAAAGCTTTTCCATCATTTGCTCCCGATTGACAAACAATCGAAGATAAGAGCACTTGTTGTAGTTGCATACCAAATAGCAGTAAAGGCACATGGCGCGGCAGCCCGAGGAGGTATAGGGGACCAGCCAATCGGACACCTTTTGGTTCGGAACGTATTTGTGAGTTTTCCGCGTTCCGATGATCAAATGTTTTTTCAGGCTTGGAAATTCCTTGTTGCAGGATGAGCTCAGCTCGGGTATTCGGTTGTGGCTTTCGACGGGAATCCAAGGCAAATGCCCGTACTTACTTTTTAGCATTTTACCCAAGTCGTACTCCTCAATATTCGGTTCGTAATACACGGCGTCAAAGTCGATTTTCATTTTGATCAATCCTTTTTTCAATATATTTTCCCGTAACGATGCATACTATGAACACTTTAAAACGAGGAAGGGAAGAAAATGAATAAAAATCGATTCGAAGGATGGTATTTTAAACACCAATCGAAGGACAAAACCGTAGCCTTTATACCCGGCTTTGCCCGATGCGGGAGTTTTGTACAAGTCATTACCGATAACGGTTCTTATCATTTTGATGTAAAAAAACTGAACATATACAAAGGAGGCATCGTTGCCGACAAGTGCATCTTTTCTACAAAGGGCTCTTATATCGATTTGCCCGGAATAAAGGGCGAGATTCGTTACGGTCCTTTGACTCCTCTTCGGTCGGATATTATGGGACCCTTTCGGTTCTTTCCCATGGAATGCCGCCACGGCGTTATCAGCATGATGCATTCTCTTTGCGGTACCCTTTGCATGGAAGGAGAGAAGGTATCCTTCGACGGCGGAACCGGGTACATGGAATCCGACAGCGGAACCTCTTTTCCTTCCTCCTACCGGTGGATCCAATGCAACCGATTTGACCGTCCTTTAAGCATTATGCTTTCCATTGCCGAGATTCCTTTTTTAGGATTTCATTTTACGGGATGCCTATGTGCAATCGTAACGGAAGATAAAGAGTATCGACTTGCCACCTACAAGGGGGTAAAAATCTTATCCGACGAGGAAAATCGAATCGTTTTAAGCCAAGGAAGATTTACGCTGCGGATTGATCTTTTGGATATCCCGGAAGGCTTTTCTTTACGATCTCCTCTATTCGGCAGGATGGACGGGACGATAAAGGAAAGCAATCGTGTACGAGCAAGGTTTTGCTTTAAGGAAAAGGGACGGGTTGTTTTTGATTCGGAAAGCGGCGATGCGGGATACGAATATGTGAAACAAAGGTAGGTTCTTTTACTGTTCATCCCTCGATATTTATGGTAGAATTTTTGCTAGATAAGACGGCAAATAAAGAAACCTTCGGCGATCGAGCCTCTTATCGTAAAAAAGGTCGCCAAGAAACGGATGATGTTATGAGTAAACGAATTTGGCAGATGTTAGGCGAAGAGTTCGATAACAACATTCCCAGGCTTACCGCCATTTACGTGAAAGAAGAAGACGGCACCCAAGCTTTTGCATATCCCACCGGAGAAAGTCGCTTAGGGTACTTTTTCGATTTTTCCATCAAAACCGGGTACGACTTGATTCCAAAGTTCAAGTTCGATTTCGCGGTATACGAGTACCCGAGTATCATGCGGGTTTTAGGCCCCAACAGAGCGCTGTTCAAGAAGCAAACCTATTATCCTTCTTTAATAAAAAGAGAGTTTGAATACACCAATTTGGCGTTGATGGGTACGGAGCGGTTAGGCCGTATCCATGACAAGTCTCTGACTTGGTCCTTCGACATGACTTGCCGTACGGAAGGAAAGGATTTCGATAAAAACCTTTTTTCGGTTCTTAGCTCCGATGAAGTATTCTCCGTTGAGAAAAAAGAGAACGGCTTGATCGTCTCCTTTAGCGACATGAACTACTGCTTGGCATTTTCCGAAGGTTTTGATTTCGGCCTTTATGATAACGAGGTTCTCATGAAGGAAGACTTAAAGCGAAATCAAGTATCCCAAGGGAAATCCGGGCGCTATTTGGTTATTATGCAGCATCTTTTTATGAAGCCTTTGGAACGAAAGGAATGGGTCATCGGATTAAGCGCAACGGATATGAAGCATGCCCGAAAGGCGCTTTCGACAAAGAATTTTGAAAAGAAGATTGCGAAGGTTTGGAACGATTGGTTCAATTCGTTGCCTGTAGTTTCGTTGAACGACAAGAAGGAAGCGAAAGTATATTACAAATGCTGGACGGTCATTAAAAACAACTACTACGACCATCCCCAATGGGGCCACAGCATTACGGAAGCCCTGCCGGTGTACAAAGGGATATGGCAGTGGGCGATCCCGTCGGTAGAGTGGCATTCCGACCAAAACACCGAATACACGTCACTGTGGATTAAAAAAGCCATGGATATGATGGTGGACAGCCAAAGAGAGGACGGCTACATCACCCACGCCATCTATATCGACGAGGAAATTCCCGGCGAACGTTGGGGAAAAGGGGGAGTCATACAAACCCCTCATTTTCCGTGGACGGCCGTACGGTATTATCACGCTACGGGAGACATCGAATCCTTACGCCGTTGGTTTAAACCCTTGATAAAATATTACGAATACATCAATCGATCCCGAGACGAGGCCTTTCGAAGCCTCCATCTTTGGGCTATCACCACGTCCTTTGATACCGGGTTGGACACAACGCCTGTTTTCCAACGGGTTACCTACGGTGAAGAAGGGATCCCCAAAGAAAAATACTGCTATCCTGCCATATTCGGCGCCGAACGTTATCGTTACGAATCGGCTCTCGGAGAGATGGCAAAGATTTTAGGAGAGGATCCCGCCTTCTATTTGGAAGAAGCCGAAAAGACCAAAAAAGCCATGAATCGCTATTTATGGGATGAGGAAAAGAAGTGGTACGGCGTTATCCGGGAGGACGGACGGTTGGATACCCGTGTAGGCGTAGACGGTCTTTTTGCCTTTGTGTACGGTTCGGCCGACCAAGAAAAGATAGATGCCATGAGAAAGAATTTCGAAAGACTCATCGGACCCTATGGCATACGGACGGTTGCGGAAGGAGAAGAAGGGTTCCGAGAAGACGTCTATTGGAGAGGACCGTGCTGGCCGAAAACCTGTTCCTTAGGTATGTACATTTGCAAAAAGTACTACCCGGATTTGGTACCGAAAGCTTATGATGCGATTATCCGGATGTGCCTTTTGTATCCGAGCATTTGGGAATGCTACAACGTGCGAACGGGAGAGCTGGCAAGAAGCGACCACGGTTTCGTGTGCACTCCCGGAGTATCTTCGAACGTCGGTGCCGGGGACATCATCGGAGCCCTATATGAATACCACGGACTTTTTATGTACGATATGGACATGACATTGCCTTTGACGCCCTTGGAACGATTCCATCATAAAGGTCTGCGGATTACCGTAGAGCAAAAGGACGACCAATGGGTGATAACGGTGGAAAAAGAAGAGACGGATTCGGCGGAGGTCGCTTTTCGGAGTGCAAAAGGAGTACAAAAGGTCCGATTGACCGCCGGTGAAAAAACGGTCTTGTAAAAAGAGGGAGAATACATCAATGAACGATCATTTGCTCAATTTACTTCATTGTTCCGTCGATCTTAATCGATCGGATTTAAAATACGACAAAGCCTTTACGGAAGAAAGCTTAAAAGAAGACTGGTCCGTGAAAAGCGGATATTGGAAAACGGAGGACGGCAAGCTTTTCGGAGAAAGCGATTCAAGCGGGGGAGGTATGATTTTCTCGAAGGCTGAATACCCCCACGACTTGGTCATGGAATTTACCGCGTCTTTAGCGGAGCCTTCTACCCACGATTTGGATTTTATGTGGCATGCAACCTGGGACGAGGAAAAACGTATTCGAAATGCCGGGTATGTGGTAGGCATCAACGGATGGTGGGAGCAGAAGGTAGGCTTTGAAAAAGCCCCTGAAAATCGGCTGTATGCGGCGACTCCCCTTTTCGAGGCGAAACCGAATAAGGAATACAAGATCATAGCCGGGACCGTGGAGGGCTTGTGCTTTTTGTTTATCAACGGAGGGTTGATAATGGAGATGCGGGATCCGGATCCTATCGACTTTACGAAGCATCCTTTCGTAGGATTCGAGACATACCAAAGCAGAATAATGGTTTGGGGCTTAAAAATTTGGAAACCTTATGTTGTCAAGCGAGAATTGAAATATACGGACGAGTTTTAAAAACGGAGGCATGGATATGAACAAGATCAGTCAAATCGAAAAAGCATACGAAATTGCGCGTAAAAGGTACGAAGAAATCGGCGTGGACACGGAAGCTGTTATGCAACGGTTGGAAAGAATCCCCGTAAGCATCCACTGCTGGCAGGGAGACGACGTAGGAGGCTTTGAAAACCCGGATGCCGGTTTGTCCGGAGGGATTCAGGCGACCGGAAATTATCCCGGCAAGGCAAAGAATGTAGGCGAATTAAGAGCGGACATTAACAAAATGCTGACCTACATACCGGGAAAGCACCGTCTGTCTTTGCATGCCATCTATTTGGAGTCTTCAAAAAAAGTGCCTCGAAACGAAATCAGGCCGGAGCATTTTAAAGGCTGGGTCGATTGGGCGAAAGAGCAAAAAGTGGGATTGGACTTTAACCCCACATTGTTTTCCCATCCTTTTGCGGATGACGGCTTTACCTTAAGCCACAAAGATCCGGGCATCCGCCGTTTCTGGATCGAGCACTGTTTGTGTACCCGTGAAATCGGTGCCTATTTCGGAAAAGAATTGGGAACTCCCTGTGTGAACAACATATGGATTCCGGACGGCTACAAGGACATCCCCGTGGATCGGTTTGCACCGAGAAAAAGGCTGATGGAGTCCTTGGACGAAGTTTTATCCGTACGTTACGATAAGAAATATTTGATGGATGCCGTGGAAAGCAAATTGTTCGGAATCGGTTCGGAAAGCTACGTAGTCGGCTCCCATGAATTCTACATGCTGTATGCCATGAAAAAGAACATTTTGCTGACATTGGATACCGGTCATTTCCATCCTACGGAAACCGTATCGAACAAGCTGTCGTCGGCGTTGTTGTTCTTAGACGGGGTATTGCTCCACGTAAGCAGGCCGGTTCGCTGGGACAGCGACCACGTGGTCATATTGGAAAACGAATTGGTCGAAATTGCACAGGAGATCCTGCGAAACGGATTTGAAAATCGTGTATATATCGGCCTTGACTTTTTCGATGCATCCGTCAATCGTCTGGCGGCATGGATCATCGGAACTCGAAATATGCTAAAAGCATTGATGTACGCTCTGTTAGAGCCTACCGACAGGATGAAAGAATATGAAAACACCCAAGACTATACCGCAAGGCTTGCCATGCTGGAAGAATTAAAATCGATGCCGTGGAACGCGGTGTGGGATTATTACTGCTTGAAGCACAACGTGCCTGTCGGTTATGATTGGCTATATGACGTGAAAGAATACGAAAAGGACGTTCTTTTGAAAAGAAGCTAAAAACATAAACGGTATCGAAAAGGAGGTAGCGGTATGATTTATGTATTCTTAGCGAAGGGATTTGAAGAGATCGAAGCCATTACCGTTATAGACATTTTACGGCGCGCGGGATTGGAGGTAAAATCCGTATCCATTTCCGATGAGCTTCAAACGGAAGGCTCCCACGGCATTACGGTTACGGCGGATATAACGGTAAAGGAGACGGATTTGGACAAGGCCGTCGCCTTGGTTTTCCCCGGAGGAATGCCGGGTACGGTAAACCTGGATGAGTCAAAGGACGTGGACAGAATTATAGCCGAGGGGCATAAAAGAGGAATCTTACTTGCCGCGGTTTGTGCGGCGCCCATGATTTTAGGAAAACGAGGCTTGCTCAAGGGCAAGAAAGCCATATGCTACCCGGGATTTGAAAAATACCTGGAGGGTGCGGAAATCGCGACGGAAAAAGCGGTGATAAGCGGGAGAATCGTCACCTCCAAAGGCCCCGGAACGGCTCCGGATTTTTCCTTTGCAATTCTAGAGGCCTTAGGTATGAAAGAGAAAGCCGATACCTTGAAAAAAGGCATGCAGTATGTGTAAAATGAACGAGTGATTAATAAGGAGAGAATGAAACCGTTATGAGTAAACCCAATGTAATCGTATTTTTCACCGACCAGCAACGATGGGATACAAGCGGACTTTACGGCAATCCCATGGACTTGACACCGAATTTCGACCGAATGGCCATCGAAGGAACCCACTGTTACAATGGGTTTACTTGCCAGCCGGTTTGTTTGCCGGCAAGAGCCTGCCTGCAGACCGGCCTTTACGCCTCTCAAATGAATATTTTTAACAACGGAGGAGAGCTTCCTCAGGATGCCGTAACCTTGGGGCATTTGTATAAACAAGCGGGCTATACCACGGCATATATCGGCAAGTGGCATATGTGCCACGAGGAACCGGTTCCGAAGGAGAAAAGAAGCGGGTATGATTATTGGTTGGCTTCCAATATTTTGGAGTTTACCTCCGATGCTTATGAAGTGTATATGTACGACGACGAAGGAAACAAAGTGTTTTTACCGGGTTATCGAGTGGACGCTTTAACCGATGCCGCCATACGATACATCAC
>JAAYHZ010000159.1 GCA_012744235.1 Clostridiaceae bacterium | reverse complement strand
TGCATATCCGAAGGAAGGATCCAACATATGGTATGACGTCGTTGCCATACCCGCCACCTCCACGAAAAAAGAATTGGCGGAAAAATTCATTAACTTCTTATGCAGAACCGACATTGCATATATGAATGCCGTATACACCGGGTACTCCAGTCCTCAAATCGAAGTGTACGACCTTTTGGACGAAGATATACAGAACAATCCGGCTGCCTATCCTAGCGAAGAAGTCATCAAAAATTGCGAAGTGTTTAAGTATTTAGGCGACTTTGTTGAATATTACAACAGAGCATGGATGGAAGTAACGGCAAATTAAGAACAGGTCACAAAAAGCCTTTGGCGAAAGCCGAAGGCTTTTACTTTTTATCGCACTTTGACTGTGATATAATAACCAAAACGGTTGAAAAATCGGGGGTATTTATAAATGACGAGTAATCATCGTACAGCTTTGGAAAAAGTCCGACTAGGTGTCATCGGATTAGGCGGAAGAGGAAGCGGATTGCACGGATTGCTATTAAACATGGATGACGTCGAGGTTCCGGCCATATCCGATGTTTACGAGGACCGTATGGAAAAGAATGCGGAAGCCGCATATAAAAAAAGGGGCGTAAGGCCTAACACCTATCAAGATTACAGAGAGTTGTTAGACAAAGAAGACTTGGACGGAGTGATTATTCCTTCTTCCTGGACTTCTCATGCGGAAATTGCCATTGCGGCCATGGAAAGCGGAAAATATGCGGCCGTCGAAGTAGGAGGGGCATCCTCCGTCCAAGAATGCTGGGATTTGGTTCGTACATCGGAACGTACCGGAAAGCCTTGCATGATGCTGGAAAACTGCTGCTACGGCCGTGAAGAAATGACTCTGTTGAACATGATCAAAAAGGGATTGTTCGGCGAAATCATACACTGCCAGGGAGGTTACGAACACGACTTAAGGCACGAGGTCTCCCACGGCCTTATAAACCGCCATTATCGGTTCCGAAACTACCAAAACAGAAACGGCGAAGTTTATCCCACCCATGAACTGGGTCCTATTGCCAAGTACCTAAACATCAACAGAGGAAACCGCTTTTTGTCCTTGACCTCCATGTCTTCGAAGGCAAGAGGTCTTCACGAATACATTGTTAACACCATGGGACCGGAGCACCCCTTGGCATCGGTCCAATTCACACAAGGCGACATCGTGACGACCATGATCAAATGCGCGCACGGCGAAACCGTATTTCTCATTCACGATACCACCCTGCCTCGTCCCTACTCCAGAGGAGGACGCGTACAGGGAACAAAGGGTATATGGATGGAAGACAACCAATCCATACATTTTGACGGCATAACGCCCCATGAACAATGGGAGCCTTTTAAAAAATACTTGGAAGAATACGAGCATCCTCTTTGGAAATGGTACAGAGAAGAGGGCGTTCGGGGCGGACACGGCGGCATGGACTATTTGGTGCTTCGAGCCTATGTGGAAAGCATAAAAAATCAAACCGATACTCCCATCGATGTGTACGACACCGCAACATGGATGGTTATAACCTGCTTGTCGGAAGATTCGGTTGCTATGGGCAGCATGCCCGTTCCCATACCCGACTTTACCAACGGAAAATGGATTGACCGAAAGGAACCGAAGCCTTGGAAATATTCCTTGGACGTGATTCCGGAGACGATATAAAAGATTATTTAAGTGAATGAAAGCCGGGCTTTGAAGCCCGGCTTTTCCGTATCATTTCTTACGTTTTACCGTTATTTATTTTCATCCTCTTTGTATCGGTTGTAAAACAGCATGGATTCCAAAGGTTTTCTTTTTTTGGTACCTTCCTTTTGCCCTCCCTTTTCATAACCGAGGGTGCAAAGCAAGCCGATCCTTCTGTTTTTCGGAATACCCAAAAGCTCCTTTATTTTGCTTTCGTTAAAATACCCGATGATACAGGTACCTAAACCCAGCGCAGCGGCTTGCAAGCAGAAATGACCCATGGCCAAACCGGTATCAATATGGTTATAATCCCTGTCCGTCAACATGGACCCGATGGACGATTGGATATTGGTTTTCTCCATCACTTGGACAACAATCACCGGTGCCGTTCGAACGAACTTGTTCATGCTTCCCACGGGAGGCACGCACTGCTCCGCTACCTTTTGTACCAAATCCCGGTCCTCCACCACGATAAAAGACCAAGGCTGGGAGTTGCATGCGGAAGGAGCCAACCTTGCCGCCTCGATACACTTTTCGATTAACGATGGAACCGGCTTTTTATCTTCATATTGTCGTACGCTTTTTCTTAATCGAACTAAAGTTTCAAAATCCATACCTGCACCTCCGTTTAACTGTCGTACCTTTATTATCTTACCCTTACTCCGGCTTTATTTCAACCTCGGAAATCCACACAAAGTCCACATTTAAACGGAAGGACAAGTCTTTGTACTCTTCCATGCCGGTCAGATGAACGAAAACAGATCCCGATTGCTCCTCTAAATCCCATTTTTCTTCATAAGCGGACTGGCTTACGCCCGTATACTTTCCTAACAAGCCCTTTCTCACATCGAAGGTAGGATCCACACGCAATACGTATTCTAGGCTTTCCGGCAGAATCTTTTTCGCGTCAAAATCCATTCGAATACAAGGATATTCATTGAAGTCCTCCGGAAGTACGGAGCTTCCTTTCGGAACCAAGGCGGCGGATTTTACGGTTACGGTGTGGTCTCCCAGGTCAAAGGCTTCCCGGATATCCGTCGTCCGGCCTTCCTTCGGCATCTTCATCTTAAATTCTTTCTCCAAGCTTCGTTTATAAAATACATAGGGGACGAAAACCGTTAAATGATCTTTGTCTTCAGGTATGCTAAAGTAAAAGGTATTTCGTTCGGCATGATTTTTTTGTGCCGAATCTTGGTCCGGCAAATAGGTATGACCCTCCGAGTCCATGATTCGAACCGATTCGGAGAAAACATCCTTTTCGTCACTATAGGGAGCAAAACGGATATTTCGGATATCCTTCGGTGCAATCGTGCTCAATTGAAGCCGAACCGTCCGGCCCTCTCTTGTCATGTGGGCAAAGACATGAATATTTCCCATCACGGCGAAATTTCCCATATCTTCGAGCTCGGATCCGGTAAAAGCTTCCGTCAATGCGACGGTTAATTCCTGTTCGAAGCCGTCTAAAGCAAATGTAATCCGGTCTTGACGGGATACTTCTTCCGGCAGGTCGTAATAGGCGGTAAGCGAATAGGTACCGTCTGCGGGATCCGCCCCGGTTAAGATAGAGCTCACCGAAGCAATTTTCGTTTCTCCGTAGAGAATCGAAAGCTTCGGATTGATTTCCCCGGAATGGAACTTCAAAAGATCCTTTCCCGTAATGTCCGACAAGCCTACATTCGTTTTCACATATACCGTTATGCGATTTCCTTGCAAAACAACGGTGCCGATGGTGACGTATTCTTTTCCTACCCTTCGGGTTACGGGTTCAGCCAATACTTTTACCGGTATGCCGTTTTCTTCGTTTTCAACTACACCAATGCCGGGTATGAAGGAAAATATCCTTTTACACAACGCATTGACCGGGCTCCCGGGTATAAATACCGACAAAAGTGACACAAGCAAAAGTATGGCTGCAACGCTTTTTACTCCTTGTACGATTCGATATCTTTGTATTTTTCTTTTCGCTTTTCGAACCGCAGCAGACTTTAATTGATCTTCAACCGAATAATTTTTCGGGTCCGTTTTTTCGGTAAACCGGTCCAAATGTCGATCCATTAGGATTCCTCCCTTTCCATGAATTCCTTCAGTTTTTCTCGTCCTCGTTGGATTCTTTTATACACATTGACGGCGGAAAGCCGCATCACAGAGGCTATATGCTCCACGCTTTCTCCCAAAACAAACCGTCTGTAAAAAACTTCACCGTATTCCGGAGGAAGCTTTTGCAGCAGCTCCAATACGTCCAAATAATCTTCTTTTCTTTTCGGACCTTCGATGTTAAGGATGCTTTCAATGGGAACGGTAGCTAACAATTTTCTTTTTTTCCGAACGTAATCCGTTATGCATCCTTTGGCTAACAAAACCAGCCATGTTTTAAAAGAGGACTTTTTCTCGTCATACCTTCGTATTTTTCTCCATACATGAAACAGAACGTCGCCGATGCATTCCTCCAAGTCTTCTTTATCGACAATACCGATATTTTTAGCCATGTACACCAGAAGGCCGCCGTAATGATTCATTAAGGCCGATATTCCTTTGTCCGATTCTTTTTTGAGCCATTCGACAATAATTCGATCTTCCATAAATCCACCTTCCGACTAATTATCCGAAGGAAAACCCGGTTATTGGACACGAGAAATAAATTTTTTTACCGAAAAAAACGAATATGAAAAAAACGGACCGAAATCCATCGATCCGTCTTGTTATATTCCTCATGAAGGTATTTGGCCTTTATTCGGATTATTTATTCTTAATATTGAAGAATGCGTTGAGTCCGAGATATTCCGCCGCATCTCCGAGTTCTTCTTCGATTCTCAGCAGCTGGTTGTATTTTGCCACACGGTCCGTTCTGGAAGGAGCACCGGTCTTGATTTGGCCGGAATTGGTGGCTACCGCGATATCCGCAATGGTAGCGTCTTCGGTTTCCCCGGATCTGTGGGAGGTTACGGCCGTATAACCGGCTCTGTTAGCGGTTTGAATCGCTTCCAAGGTTTCCGTCAAGGTTCCGATTTGGTTAACCTTTATCAAAATGGCGTTAGCAACACCCAAATCGATTCCCTTCTTCAAGCGAGCGGTATTGGTTACGAACAAGTCGTCTCCTACCAATTGAATGCGATTTCCCAAGCGTTCGGTCAAGAGCTTCCAGCCTTCCCAGTCTTCTTCGGCTACCGCGTCTTCAATGGAGATGATAGGGTACTTGTCCGTCAGTCTTGCATAGTAATCCACCATTTCTTCCTTGGTGAACAGAACGTCGGTCTTCCAGAAGTAGTAGCAGCCTTCACGGCCGATCTTCTTCGCTTCGTCGTACATTTCCGTTCCCGCCGGGTCCAAAGCGATTCTAAAGGCATCCCATGTCTTGTATCCGGCCTTTTCAATGGCTTCAACAATTACTTGAAGAGCTTCTTCGTCGGTTTTCAGGTTGGGAGCAAATCCGCCTTCATCACCGACGGCGGTGCTGTAGCCCTTCGACTTTAATACGCTCTTTAAGTTATGGAACACTTCGGCGCACATTTGCAAAGCTTGTTTAAAGCTCTTAGCACCTACCGGCATGATCATGAACTCTTGGATGCTAACACTGTTGTCGGCATGCTTTCCGCCGTTGATGATGTTCATCATGGGAACGGGGAGGGTTTTGGCAGTAACGCCGCCAATATATTGATACAGGCTTAATCCTGCCGATTCGGCAGCCGCCTTGGCAACCGCCAAGGATACGCCTAAAATGGCATTGGCACCGAGTCTTTCTTTGTTGGGCGTTCCGTCCAATTCGATCATCAAACGGTCGATTTCAACTTGGTCGAATACATTCATTCCTTCGATTTCAGGAGCAATAATTTCGTTTACGTTATTTACCGCGTTTTGAACGCCTTTTCCTAAGTATCTGCTCTTGTCTCCGTCTCTTAATTCTACGGCTTCAAAAGCGCCCGTAGAAGCCCCGGAGGGAACAGCCGCTCTTCCTAAAGCGTCACTCTCCGTGAGCACTTCCACTTCAACGGTGGGATTTCCTCTCGAGTCTAAAATTTCTCTGGCGAATACACTTATAATGGGATCATATGTCTTCATACATTTTCTCCTTAACCAATATATTAATTAATATTTTACGATAGCCGTAAAATCTTTTACCTTCAGACTGGCGCCGCCCACCAATCCGCCGTCAATGTCGGACATTTCAAACAATTCCTTCGCATTATCCGGTTTCACGCTTCCGCCGTATTGAATGATGATTTCATTGGCAACGGCTTCTCCGTACAATCCTTTAACGGTGTCACGAATGATGGCGCATACTTCGTTTGCTTGTTCGCTTGTTGCGGTCTTACCGGTACCGATGGCCCAGATGGGTTCATAGGCGATAACGGTATCTTTTACTTGTTCCGCGGTCAAGCCTAACAAAGCGATTTTGACTTGGTATCTAACCAAATCTTCCGTAACTCCTTGCTCTCTTTGTGTTAAGGATTCGCCTACGCAAACAATGGGTTTCAAGCCGTATTTAAAAGCGGCGTGAACTTTCTTGTTCACCGTTTCGTCGGTTTCGGCAAAATATTGTCTTCTTTCGGAGTGACCGATAATCACGTATTCCACGCCCATTTCTTTTAGCATAGGTCCGGATACTTCGCCGGTGAAGGCACCGCTTTCTTCAAAGTACATATTTTGAGCCGCAATCTTAATGTTGCTGCCTTTCGCCGCTTCGATGGCTTTTTGCAAGCACACAAAGGGAACGGCGCATGCAACTTCCGCTTCCGCGTCCTTTAAGGTTTCTTTCAAAGCGGTGATGAATTCAAAGGTCT